>JAIWOS010000022.1 GCA_020217265.1 Thiobacillus sp.
GCCCGGGGGCGAGACGCACGTCGCGGCCGACGCGGCCGTGCTGGCGCTCGGCGGTGCCAGCTGGCCGAAGCTGGGATCGACCGGCGCCTGGGTGCCGCTGCTGGAGGCGCGCGGCGTCGACGTCGCGCCGCTTGTGCCGGCCAACTGCGGTTTCGACGTGGCAGGGGGCTGGAGCGAACACCTGCGTGGCAAGTTCGCCGGTCAGCCGGTCAAGACCGTGGCGTTGCGCTTTGCCGCGCACGACGGCCGCATGCACGAGCGCCGCGGCGAACTGATGCTGTCGGACAGCGGCATCGAGGGCGGCCTGGTCTATGCGCTATCGGCACCCTTGCGCGACACGATCGCGGCGCGGGGCAAGGTGACGGTTCAGCTCGATCTTGCGCCCGACAAATCGCCGCAACGGGTGCTGGCCGAAGTTGCGCATCCGCGCGGTGCGCGTTCGCTCGCCAGCCACCTGCAAAGCCGGGCGGGGCTCAGAGGCGCGAAGGTTGCGCTGCTGCACGAATGTGTGGCGAAAGATGCATTGAACGACCCGGTGCGGCTGGCGCAGGCGATAAAATCGCTGCCGCTCACCCTGGTTGCGCCGCGCCCCGTCGAGGAAGCGATCAGCAGCGCCGGCGGTGTGAGTTTCGAATCCCTCGACATGAATCTGATGCTGCGCGCGCTGCCCGGCGTGTTCGTGGCCGGCGAAATGCTCGACTGGGACGCGCCCACGGGCGGCTACCTGCTCACCGCCTGTTTCGCCAGCGGACGTGCGGCCGGGCAGGGCGCACTGGCTTACCTGAAGACCCGACATGCTGCGACTGACTGAACTCAAACTGCCGCTCGACCACCCGCCCGAGGCGCTGCGCGCGGCGATTCTCGCGCGCCTGGCGATCCGCGACGACGCGCTGGCTGCCTTCAGCATCTTCAAGCGCAGCTATGACGCGCGCAAGAAGCACGCGCTGCTGCTGGTGTACACCGTGGATGTCGAGGTGAAAGACGAGGCGGCGCTGCTGAAGAAATTCCGCAACGACCCGCACCTCAAACCCACGCCCGACATGGCCTACCGCTTCGTCGGCCGGGCACCGGATTCGCTCGGCGAGCGGCCGCTCGTCGTCGGCTTCGGCCCGTGCGGCATCTTCGCGGCGCTGGTGCTGGCGCAAATGGGCTTCAGGCCCATCGTGCTCGAACGCGGCAAGGCCGTGCGCGAGCGCACGCAGGATACCTGGGGCCTGTGGCGCAAGCATGTGCTTAACCCGGAATCCAACGTGCAGTTCGGCGAGGGCGGCGCGGGCACGTTCTCCGACGGCAAGCTCTACAGCCAGATCAAGGATCCTCGCCACCTCGGGCGCAAGGTGCTGACCGAATTCGTGAAGGCCGGCGCGCCGGAGGAAATTCTCTACGTGTCGAAGCCGCACATCGGCACTTTCCGGCTGGTGTCGATGGTGGAAAACATGCGCGCCGAGATCGAAGCGCTGGGCGGCGAAATCCGTTTCCGCGAGCGCGTGACCGACGTGCTGATCGAGGATGGCAGGATCGCGGGCGTCGAACTCGCCAGTGGCGAAACCCTGGTGGCGCGGCACGTGGTGCTTGCGCTCGGCCACAGCGCGCGCGACACCTTCGAAATGCTGCACGCGCGCGGCGTGTTCATGGAGGCCAAGCCGTTTTCCATCGGCTTTCGCATCGAGCATCCGCAGTCGCTCATCGACCGCGCCAGATTGGGGCCGAACGCCGGCAATCCGCTGCTCGGCGCGGCCGACTACAAGCTCGTGCACCACGCGAAGAACGGCCGCGCGGTCTACAGCTTCTGCATGTGCCCCGGCGGCACCGTGGTCGCGGCGACGTCCGAGGTGGGGCGCGTCGTCACCAACGGCATGAGCCAGTATTCGCGCAACGAGCGCAACGCCAACGCCGGCATCGTCGTCGGCATCACCCCGGCGGACTATCCTGGCGGCGTGCTCGCCGGCGTCGAACTGCAGCGGCAACTCGAAGCGCGCGCCTTCGAACTCGGCGGCGGCAATTACGACGCGCCCGCGCAACGCGTCGGCGACTTTCTGGCGGGGCGTGCTTCCACCGGGCTCGGCAGCGTCGAACCTTCGTACAAGCCCGGTGTGAAGCTCACCGATCTGGCGACCGCATTGCCGGGCTACGCCATCGAGGCGATCCGCGAAGCGCTGCCCGCGTTCGACCGGCAGATCCAGGGCTTTGCCATGGACGACGCCGTGCTGACCGGGGTCGAAACGCGCACCTCGTCGCCGGTGCGCCTCACGCGCGGCGACGACTTCCAGAGCGTGAACGTGAAAGGCCTGTACCCGGCGGGCGAGGGTGCGGGCTACGCCGGCGGGATTCTGTCGGCCGGGGTGGACGGCATCAAGGTCGCGGAAGCGGTGGCGCGGGACCTGCTGGGTTTGCCAGCGGCAGACTCAGGCTCGCGGCCAAACCCGGATTGCGGTTACTGAGTTCGAGGCTGCCGCCAGCCGCACGGGCGTAGTGCTCGACGATGGCGAGTCCCAATCCTGTGCCCTTCGCGCCGGTGCGCGCGGCGTTGCCGCGCCAGAACGGGCGTTTGGCGGCGTCGAGTTCGGCGTCGGCCAGTCCCGCACCATGATCGACGACGGTAAAGCAAAGCGTGTCCGCCGAGCGTACAAGTTCAAGCGAGACGGGTGGGCAGCCGTGGCGATACGCATTTTCCAGCAGATTGGACAAGCAGCGACGGAGACCGCGCGCGGGCAGTGTCGCTATGCCTGCCGAGCCGTGTACCGCTACCGGCAGGCCGCGCAACGCGAAGTGCAAGGCGAGTTCCGTGCACAGGGCGTCGAGATCGACCGGGCTGGCGGCTTCCGCCTCCGAACGCGCAAATTCAGTGAACTGGCGCATCAGCGATTCCATGTCGTTGAGGTCATGGATCATGGCTTCACGTTCTGCCGCCTCCACGACCTGCATTTCGACTGCGAGACGCAGGCGAGCGAGCGGGGTGCGCAAGTCGTGCGACAGGCCTGCAAGCAGTAGGGCGCGATCTGCTTCCTGAGCGCCGAGATCGCAGCTCATGCGGTTGAAGGCGCGCGCGAGCGTGGCGAGTTCGTCCGGGCCATGTTCGTCGAGGTGCGCAGCGAAATCGCCGCGGCCGACGCGGGCGGCGACCGCGGCGGCGTCGCGCAGCGGACGGTTGATGCGCGCCACGACGGCCCAGCCGCCGGCAATAGCCAGCAGCAGCGTGAGCAGAGCCCAGCCGATCCATTGCCAGGGCAGGCCGTCGCGGTGAGGCGCGCGCGGCAGCACCAGCCAGTAGTCGTCGGGGCCGAGCGCGAAGCTGATCCACAGGGCTTCGTCGTCAGTCGGGTCGGCGATCAGCAAGGTGTCATCGCCGAGCTGGGCCTGGAGTTCCTGCCAGATGCGTCGTTGCATGCCGCGTTCAGGCGGCGGCAGCAGGGCTTCTTCCGGCGCCATCGGCACTACGCGGATGCCTTCACGCTGCGACAGTTCCTGCAACAGCGCCTGGCGGCGGTCAGGCTGCGCGGCGAGCAGGGCGGCGCGGGTGAGGTTGACGACGGCGGCGGCGCGGGTGGCGATCTGCCGGGCGCGTGGCGCCTGTTCGGCGAGCGTGAACAGCGTGAGCCAGACCGCCAGGCTCGCGATCAGCAGCGCGCCGATCAGTACGACGGTGCGCGCCAGCAGCGAGTTCGGGACACGCATCAGTCGGGCACGAACACGTAGCCGAAGCCGCGCACGGTCTGGATGTGGTGCGGCGCGGCGGGATCGGTTTCGATAAGCTTGCGCAGACGCGAAATCTGCACGTCGATGCTGCGGTCGTAGGCGTCGTGGTCGCGGCCGCGCGCCAGCGCCATCAGCCGTTCGCGGGACAGCGGATGGCGCGGGTGTTCGACCAGCACTTTCAGCACGGCGAACTCGCCGCCGGTCAGCGGCTGCTTTTCGCCGTCGCGGAACAGCTCGCGCGCGCCGAGCCGCAGCGTGCAGGCACCGAATACGACTTCGTTGTCGTCGACGGTGGGCGCGCCAGGCGGCGGCGCCACTCGGCGGCGCAGCACGGCCTTGATGCGTGCCACCAGCTCGCGCGGATTGAAGGGCTTGGGCAGGTAGTCGTCGGCGCCCATTTCGAGGCCGACGATGCGGTCGATCTCGTCCGCCCTGGCGGTGAGCATCACGACGGGCAGCTCGGGGTGCGAGCCTTGCAGGCGGCGGCAGACCGACAGTCCATCTTCCCCTGGCAGCATCCAGTCGAGAACCAGCACATCGAAGCGATCGCGCGCCAGCGCGGCGTCGAGCGCCTTGCCGTCCGCCACGGCACGCACCGCCATGCCCTGTTCGGCGAGATAGCGCTCCAGCAGATCGCGCAGGCGCAAGTCATCGTCGAGCAGCAGGACTTTGGTCTGGGTCGTCGTCATGGGGCGAGCATACGGTCGCGTCGGGCAGGAAGTGTTTCGGAATGTTTCCCGCGCCAGTTCGGACACAAATCCTTACACTATTCCTCTGGCCGGACAAGCGCGGTTTACAGTTGCTGCCGAGAATGCACAGCGTGGACACGCGGTCCACCACCATTCACTTTCGGGAGATCAACATGAAACGCATTACATCAATGGTTGCACTTGTTCTGGCCAGCGTGCTCAGTCTGCCTGTCCTCGCTTATGATCGCGACAACAATCCGCCCGGGCGCGCCGGCGGCCCGGGTACCAACTGGGAAAACCCGCCCGGCCCACAGGGCGGCCCCGGAGCCAGCCCGGACCGCCGCTGGAAGGCCCGTTGTGAAGCCAATCCGGAGAAATGTGCTGAAATCAAGGACCGCATGCGCGAAAGATG
This sequence comes from Thiobacillus sp., assembly GCA_020217265.1. Classification (GTDB taxonomy): domain Bacteria; phylum Pseudomonadota; class Gammaproteobacteria; order Burkholderiales; family Thiobacillaceae; genus Thiobacillus. The sequence continues at coordinate 4,798 of JAIWOS010000022.1, forward strand.
TCAGGCCAATCCGGAGCGCTGCCGCGACGCGTTTCGCCGTCACCGCGACCGCGACGGCAATCCGCCCGGACCTGCCGGCGGCCCGGGTACCAACTGGGAGAACCCGCCCGGACCGGTCGGCGGCCCTGGTGCCAGTCCGGATCGTCGCTGATCGCACGCTGGCGTCGATGCAGCCATGAAGAGGCGTCTCGCACAGTCCTGTCTCCTCGCTGCCATCCTGGTCGCTGGCGCGGCGTGGGCGCAGGGGCCCGGCACGCCTGTCGAGCCGGACTGGCGAGCATTGCGCCGCGACGTCGACGCGGGTGCGAGCCGCCCTGGCGGCAACGGCGACTTCGCAGCGCGTCGCGAGGCGATCCGCGAGCGCGCCCGCGCGCGGTTCGCTGAAGCCGACCGTAGTGGTGACGGTTTTCTGAGTCGCGACGAGTTGGCGCAATTGCGCCCCATGCTGGCGCGGCACTTCGACCGCATCGACACCAATCAGGACGGGCTCGTGAGCGAGCAGGAACTGGCCGATGCCCTGCGCCGCCTGCGGGAGCGTCGGCGCGAACACCTCAATCAGCCCGATCGATGGGCGCCTGTCAGATAAAGGAACTGATCATACCTACCCTGAAGCCGTTGTTGCTGCCCTCGCAGGCGCGCTCGTCCTCGCTTCAAGTCTGTATGCCGGCGACGCCGCCGCGCGCAAACGCATGCGCAGCGGCACCTGGCAGAACGCAAACGGCCGCCAGCGGTTTGGCTTCGCTCCGGCACCTACATCACCGCAGGAAGCCTGACCCGTGCCGACTCGAGCAACATCCGGACGAGTAGCGCGACCAACAGCGAAGGTCAGACCGCGAACCGCACGGTCGAGGCAACGCACACCGACGGCAGCATCAAGCGCACGGTGTCGGTACCGGCTTCGACGGCAGACCCGCACGCACAGCACGACCGTGACGCCGAATCCGTAGGTCATGCAGGATGCGCTGATCGTCGCGCTGCTCTGCCTGGTCTTTGCCTTCGTTCTGGGGCTGGCGACTTGAATGGGCGCGGGCTCAGGTGCTGCCGTGCGCCAGCCAGCGCGCACAGTCCTCGCCGAGTTCAGCGCACGCACGCGCCTCGTATTCGGCGCATTCGTCGGCAGGGAGGGTGTCCGCCCAGCGTCCGTTGGTGCCCTTGTGGATGAAGGTTTCGGCGCCGCCGTCCCAGAACGCGCCGCCCAGCGGCACGCTTTGCGTGGCGTTCTTCTTCATCCAGTCGAAGCTGCAGTATTCGACGATTTGCGGCCAGCGCGTCTCGTCGATGGGGATGTCGAGGAAGGCCGCGATGCGCCGCATTTCGCCTTCCATGTCGCGCTTGAGATCGGCGAAATGCAGCAGCATCACGTTCGGCAGTTCGCGGATCGCCCACCAGCTCCGCACGTTTTCCCAGAACGGCCAGAACGGGTGGCCGTCGCGGTCCATCCAGTCGCGCCAGTACTGGCGGATGTCGGCAGGCGGCGGTTCGATCGGCGGTCCGACGCGCCCCGGCGTGTCGTTGAGCGCGGCGTACCAGGCAGCGTTGGCGTTGGCGTGGTGGTTGTACATGCTCCACACCACGTCGCGGCCGTCGCGTGCGATGTAGAGGTATTTCGCCTGCGGCGAGAACACCAGGGCATCGACCGGCAGGTGGGTCTTCATCAGGCGGCGGTGCGTCTGCGCCTCCACCGCGGGCAGTTTCACTGCCTTGGGTGGCACCCGCAGGTCGAGCCAGGGCGACATGTCGGCGACCGCCAGCGTCGGGTCGCCGCGAAACAGCATCTGGGCGACGATCTGCTGCAGCCAGGTGGTGCCGGATTTGGCGTAGCTGGCGATCACGATGTCGTCGTCGCGAAAGGCAAGCTCGTTCCAGATGGTCGAATCGAAATGGTGGTTGTGCAGCTCGCGCGTCTTGCGCGGCCAGATGGGTGTGGTGGTCATCGCTCTCTCCCTCGTGCCTTCGGGCACTTTCCTTTACCTGCATGGTAGCCAAAGAATTCATGCAAGGCGCTTGCTTTCTCTTTGATATTTCGAATATAATAAAAACATGGAAACGAAAGACGCCGTCACTGCATTGGCCGCGCTGGCCCAGACTTCACGCCTTGCCGTGTTCCGCACGCTCGTGCAGGCGGGGCCTGCCGGCCTGCCGGCCGGGCAGGTTGCGGAACTCACCGGGATCGCGCCGTCCTCGCTGTCATTCCATCTCAAGGAATTGAGCCACGCGGGGCTTGCCGATTCGCGTCAGGAAGGACGTTTCGTCATCTACACCGCCCGCTTCGAAACAATGAACGCGCTGCTCGGTTATCTCACCGACAACTGTTGCGGCGGCAATCCCTGCACGTCGGCGACGGCGTGCGCCCCCAAGCCTGCTTCCAGGAAATCCGCATCCAGAAAGGAGCCCGCATGAAACGCCTTCACGTACACGTCGCAGTCGACGATCTGGCCGCCAGCATCAAGTTCTATTCCACCATGTTTGCCGCCGAGCCGACCGTCACCAAGGACGACTATGCCAAATGGATGCTCGACGATCCGCGGGTCAACTTCGCGATCTCGGCGCGTGGCGCCCCCGCCGGCCTCAACCACCTGGGCGTGCAGGTGGAGAGCGCCGAGGAACTGGCCGAGATGAATGCGCGGCTGCAAAAGCTCGAGGCCGACGTGGTCGAGGAAATGGGCACGGCCTGCTGCTACGCCAAGTCCGACAAGTACTGGGCCACCGACCCCACCGGCATCGCGTGGGAGACCTACCACACGCTCGACAGCATTCCCGTGTTCGGCGCCGCGGAAGAGGGCGCCGCGAATGCCGGCGGTTGCTGCGTGCCCGAGCCTGCCGTGGCCAAGGTGTCGGGCTGCATTCCGGTCAAGGGCCAGGCTTCGTCCGGCTGCTGCTGAACCGTTTTCAAACCAGAAGGAACCCATGCCGTGAGCAAACCCTACACCGTGCTGGTGCTGTGCACCGGCAACTCCTGCCGCTCGCAGATGGCCGAGGTGCTGTTGAACCACGACCTCGCCGGCCAGGTGCGCGCGCTGTCCGCCGGCACCCGGCCGCAGCCCAAGGTGGCCGACGGCGCGATCGAGGCCTTGAAGCTCGCCGGCCTTGAAACCGGCGGCCTGCACCCCAAGGACATCGATGCGGTGATGAACGAGGACATCGATCTGGTGGTGACCGTCTGCGACAACGCGAAGGAAGCCTGTCCGATCTTCCCCAGGCCGATCCCGTCGATCCACCTGCCTTTCCACGACCCGCACGGCGAGCCGCTGGAAAGTTTCATCGCCGTGCGCGACGACATCCGCGCCCGGCTCGTGGCTGCAGTGCGCGAGAAATTCGGGCTGCAGGCCGCCGCCTGATTCAAATCCGGGATGACCATGGACGAATCGACTTACAACGTGCTGTTCCTCTGTACCGGCAATTCGGCCCGTTCGATACTCGCCGAATCGCTGCTCAACCAGATGGGCCGGGGGCGCTTCCGCGCCTTTAGCGCGGGCAGCCACCCGGCGGGACAGGTCAATCCGTTCGCGCTGGAACTGCTGCAGAAGAACCGTTTCCCGACCGACGGACTGCGCAGCAAGCCGTGGGACGAATTCGCGCACCCCGACGCGCCGAGGCTCGATTTCGTCATCACGGTGTGCGACCGGGCCGCGGGCGAGGTGTGCCCGGTGTGGCCAGGCCAACCGATGACCGCGCACTGGGGCATTCCCGACCCCGCCGCGGTCAACGGCAGCGACGACGAGAAACGGCGGGCTTTCGTGCTGGCGATGGAGCAATTGCAGCGCCGGATTTCCATGTTCATCAACCTGCCGTTTGCCACGCTCGACGGCATGAAGCTGGAACACGCCGTGCGCGAGATCGGGAGGACGGCATGAGCGCGCCCCTTCTCACGGAGATCGTTCGATGAGCGCCCAGTGCGAAGTCACCGCCAGGCGCGCGGCCGGCGCGCCGATGAGCCTGTTCGAGCGCTGGCTTACGCTGTGGGTGGGGTTGTGCATCGTCGCCGGCGTGCTGCTGGGGCAACTGCTGCCGGCGCCGTTCCAGGCGCTGGGACGCATGGAGGTGGCGCAGGTCAATCTTCCGGTCGGGATTCTGATCTGGGTGATGATCATTCCCATGCTGATGAAGATCGACTTCGGCGCACTGCATCAGGTGAAGTCGCACTGGAAGGGCATAGCCGTCACGCTGTTCGTGAACTGGGCGGTCAAGCCGTTTTCCATGGCCTTGCTTGCCTGGCTGTTCATCCGCCACCTGTTCGCGCCCTGGCTGCCAGCCGAGCAGCTCGACAGCTACGTCGCCGGCCTGATCCTGCTGGCCGCGGCGCCGTGTACCGCTATGGTGTTCGTGTGGAGCCGGCTCACTGGCGGCGATCCCTATTTCACCCTGTCGCAGGTGGCGTTGAACGACGCCATCATGATCTTCGCCTTTGCGCCCATCGTCGCCCTGCTGCTGGGCCTGTCGGCGATCGTGGTGCCGTGGGACACGCTCATCGCCTCGGTGGTGCTCTATATCGTCATCCCCGTCATGCTTGCGCAGATCTGGCGACGCGCCCTGCTCAAGCGCGGGCAGGCGGCGCTCGATGCGACGCTGGCGACGCTGGGGCACCTGTCCATCCTTGCGCTGCTGGCGACGCTGGTGCTGCTGTTCGCCTTCCAGGGCGAGCAGATCCTCGCGCAGCCGCTGGTCATCGCGCTCATCGCCGTGCCGATCCTGATCCAGGTATTCTTCAATTCGGCGCTGGCGTACTGGCTGAACCGGCAAGTGGGCGAGAAACACAGCGTCGCCTGCCCGTCGGCGCTCATCGGTGCGTCCAACTTCTTTGAACTGGCAGTGGCGGCGGCCATTGCCCTGTTCGGATTCGAGTCCGGCGCGGCGCTCGCCACCGTGGTCGGCGTGCTGATCGAGGTGCCGGTGATGCTGCTGGTAGTGAAGATCGTCAACCGCAGCCGTACCTGGTACGAGCGCGCTTAGGCGTACGACAGCGCCCTGCGCGGCAGGGATGCAAAAAACTACACGGTGTCGGCAGGGAACCCGACCCCGAAAACCGCCAGTCTGTCCTTCACCCGTGGGCCTTCTCCGCGCCAGGCGGGCGCGCTACGCGTGTGGATGAAGGGGCTCGTCAGACCCAGATCCGCGCCGACGCTGACCAGGGCGGCAGGCGACAGCGTTGCGGCCAGGGCTTCGAGCAGCGCGGCGGCACGGTAGGGCGTTTCGATGAAAAGTT
>JAIWOS010000162.1 GCA_020217265.1 Thiobacillus sp.
GGGTCGCGCGGTCGTGGCGCGCGCGTTTTTCGAGTTCCTGGATGTGGCGGGTGCGCTCGGGTTCTTTCGCCGGCAGGTAGCCGTGAAATGCAAAGCGCTGCCCGGAGAGCCCCGAGGCCATCAGCGCGAGCAGGATGGACGAGGGTCCGACCAGCGGCACGACCGGAATGCCGGCAGCGTGTGCAGCACGCACCAGGCCGGCGCCGGGGTCGGCCACGGCCGGGCAGCCGGCTTCCGACAGCAGGCCGACGTCGTGACCGGCGCGCAGCGGCGCGAGCAGGGCGTCGATGTCGGATGCGGGAGTGTGTTCGTTGAGTTCGCGCATGTCGATCTGCTGCATCGGCAAGGGGTGGCCCATGGCCTTCAGATGCGCGCGCGCCGTTTTGGCGCGCTCGACGACGAAATGTTCGACCCGGCGGGCGACCGCGAGCGTGTCGGGCGGCAGGCAGGTGTCGGGGGCGACCGGGCCGAGCGGAACGGGAATCAGGTAGAGCGTGCCTGCCACGGGCTCAATCCGCGCGCCAGGTGAGCACGTCGACACCTTCGTTCAACAGCATTTCCGTCAGCGCCATCAGCGGCAGGCCGACGAGCGCGGTCGGATCGGGGCTGTCCATGCGCTGCATCAGCGCAATGCCGAGCGACTCGCTCTTGGCCGAGCCGGCGCAATCCCAGGGGGTTTCCTTGTCCAGATAGGCCTCGATCTGCGCGTCGGTGAGCGGCCGGATGTGCACCACCGTCGGCACGTCGCGCGTCTGCGCGTGGCCGGTGCGGCTGTTGAGCAGGGTGAGTGCAGTGTGAAACACCATGGCGCGGCCCTGCATTTTCCTCAACTGGGCGAAGGCGTTTTCGTGATTGCCGGGCTTGCCGAGCTGTTCCGAATCGAGCATCAGCACCTGGTCGGAGCCGATGATGAGCGCGTCCGGAAATGCCGGGGCGGCTGCTTGCGCTTTCAGCACCGACAGCCGCAAGGCGGTGGCGGAAGGCGTTTCACCGGGCAGCGGGGTTTCGTCGACGTTGGGCGAACACACGTCGAAAGGCAGGGAAAGGCGCGACAGCAGTTCGCGCCGGTAGCGCGAGGTGGAGGCAAGGACGAGTTTCATCGGGGCATGGAATTCTGGATCGGGGACACGGGGGCGCCCTCAGCTTGCCCGCCTGTCCGCCTTGTACGTTTCAGGGGGATCATTCGGGCTGGATTTCAACGAGCGCCATGTCGGGAGTCACCGCATCGCCTTTCTTGGCGAACACGTTGATCACGACGCCGGCGATGGGCGCCTGCACTTCGCTTTCCATTTTCATGGCCTCGATGACCAGCACGCCATCGCCGGCCTTGACGGTCTGCCCCACCTGCACGAGCACGTCGACGACGGTGCCCGGCATGGCCGCGGTGACATGCCCGGGATGGGTGGCACGCGGCTTGTCGCCGGTGGCGGCAGGCGCGGTGGGCGTACCCTTGCGCGGCGCGCCGCCGCCTGGGGCGATCGCCACTTCATTCAGCGGCTCGACCAGGACTTCCTCGGAGACGCCGTCCACGGAGACGAAATAGGGACGCTGGCTGGCGTCCGGATGGCCGCTTCCGGCAAGCTTGATGTGGTAGGTCTCGCCGTGCAGGGTGATCCTGAATTCGTCGGCAGCGTAGCGCGGCGCGGCTTCGGCCTGCGCCGCGCCTTTCGGCAGCAGCGGCTCGGCCTTGAGGCTGCCGGCCGCGCGTTCCTGCAGCCAGGTCTTGGCCAGTTCCGGGAACATCGCGTACGTCAGCACATCCTCCTCCGATCGGGCCAGACCCTCGATTTCGCCGCGCAGCTTGTCGAGTTCGTCGGCGAGCAGGTCGGCGGGCCGGCAGGTGGTGACTTCGAGATCTCCGATGGCGAGCTTCTTCACTTCCTCGTTGACGTGGCCGGGCGCGGCGCCGTAGCGTCCCTGCAGATACAGCTTCACCTCGTTGGTGACGGACTTGTAGCGCGCGCCGGTGAGCACGTTGAGCGCCGCCTGGGTGCCGACGATCTGCGAGGTGGGCGTCACCAGCGGCGGGTAGCCGAGATCTTCGCGCACGCGCGGGATTTCGTCGAGCACCGCGTCCATCTTGTCGAGCGCGCCTTGCTCTTTCAACTGGTTGGCGAGGTTGGAGATCATCCCGCCCGGCACCTGGTTGACGAGCGCGCGCGTGTCGGTGCCGGTGAATTCGGATTCGAACTGCCAGTATTTCTTGCGGACTTCCTTGAAGTACGCGGAGATTTCTTCCAGGAGCGGCAGCGACAGGCCGGTGTCGTATTCGGTGCCCGCGAGCGCGGCGACGAGGCTTTGCGTCGTGGGGTGCGAGGCGCCCTCGGAGAATGCGCCGATGCAGGTGTCGATGATGCTTGCGCCCGCTTCCACCGCTTTCAGATGCGTCATCGCCGCCAGCCCCGAGGTGGCGTGGCTGTGCGTGTGAACGGGCAGATTCGTCGCTGCGCGGATCGCCCGCACCAGTTCAAACGCGGTGTAGGGCGTGAGTAGCGCCGCCATGTCCTTGATGGCGATGGTGTCGCAGCCCATGTCCGCCAGGCCCTTGGCAAGTTCGACGAAATGCGGGATGTCATGCACCGGGCTGGTGGTGTAGCTGATCGTGCCTTCGGCGTGACGCCCGGCGGCCTTGACGGCTTCGATCGACACCCGGAGGTTGCGCAGGTCGTTCATCGCGTCGAACACGCGGAACACATCGACGCCGTTGTCGGCGGATTTCCTGACGAACGCGCGCACCACGTCGTCGGGGTAATTGCGGTAGCCCAGAAGATTCTGCCCGCGCAGCAGCATCTGGATGCGGCTGTTGGGCAGGGCTTTCCTGAGCTTCTTCAGGCGTTCCCACGGATCCTCGCGCAAGAAGCGCACGCAGGCGTCGAAGGTGGCGCCGCCCCAGGCTTCGAGCGACCAGAAACCGGCGGCATCGAGCTTGCCGCAGATCGGCAACATGTCGTCCGTGCGCATGCGGGTGGCGATGAGCGACTGGTGGCCGTCGCGCAGGACGAGTTCGGTGATATGGACTTTGGCCATGGTTACAACCCCTGGTGTGCGGCGATGGCGGCGGCGATGGCGGCGGCCAGCACCTCCGGCGGTTTTTTCTCGGTGTAGTCGGTGAGTTCCGGGTGGCTTTCGACGAAGCTGGTGTTGAACTGCCCGCTGCGGAATTCGGGATGCCGGAGGATTTGCTGGTAATAGGGGATCGTCGTCTTCACACCGTACACCAGCATGTCGGACAACGCGCGCTGCCCCCGCGCCAGCGCCGATTCCCAGGTCAGATTCCACACCGTGAGCTTGGCGCACATCGAATCGAAGTAGGGCGGGATCACGTAGTCGGTGTAGATCGCCGCGTCGACCCGCACGCCGGGGCCGCCCGGCGAGTAGTAGCGCGTGATGCGGCCGAGGCTGGGCAGGAATTCGCGCTTCGGGTCTTCGGCGTTGATCCGGAATTCGATCGCATAGCCGCGATGCTGGACGTCTTCCTGCCTGTATTGCAGCGGCAGGCCGGAGGCGATGCGGATCTGCTCCTGCACGATGTCGACCCCGGTGATGGCTTCGGTGATGGGATGCTCGACCTGGAGCCGCGTATTCATCTCCATGAAGTAGAACTGGTTGTCCGCATCGAGCAGGAATTCCACCGTGCCGGCGTTGACGTAGCCCACCGCCCTGGCCGCCTTGACCGCGAGCTTGCCGATGTATTGGCGCTGCGCTTCGGTGAGCTGGGGGGAGGGCGCGATTTCGATCAGCTTCTGGTTGCGACGCTGGATCGAACAGTCGCGCTCGAACAGGTGGATGACGTTACCCTGGCTGTCGCCGAGAATCTGCACCTCGATGTGTTTGGGGTGGACGACGCATTTTTCGACGAAGACCTCCGGCTTGCCGAAGGCCTTGCTGGCCTCCGAAACCACGCGGTCGTAGTTCTTCAGCAGCTCGTCCTCGCCGTCGCAACGGCGGATGCCGCGGCCGCCGCCGCCGTTGGTCGCCTTAAGCATGACCGGATAGCCGATCTTGCCGGCAAGCGCACGCGCTTCCTCGACGCTTTCCAGGTTGCGGTCCGATCCGGGCACCACCGGGATGCCGGCGGCGATCATTGCGTTCCTGGCCTGGATCTTGTCGCCCATGCGGCGGATCACCTCGGCCGCGGGGCCGATGAAGCGGATCCCGCGGCGCGCGCAAATGGTGGCGAGATCGGGATTTTCGGAGAGAAACCCATAGCCTGGGTGCAGCGCGTCGCACCCGGAGGCGGCCGCCAGATTCACCAGCGTGTGCGCATTGAGATAGCCGAGGATCGGATCCTTGCCGATATGGTAGGCCTCGTCGGCCTTCTTGACGTGCAGGGCATGGCGATCGGCGTCGGTGTAGATGGCGACCGACTTGATGCCGAGCTCGGCGCACGCGCGAACGATGCGGACGGCGATTTCCCCCCGGTTGGCGACCAGAATCTTCTTGATCATCGGCAGCCTGCGCTTTGACAAAAATAACGAGAAATCATATTATTGCGGGCTAATGTTTAACCGGGTGCGACATCCATGCCGTTCGCGTCCATCCTTTTTCAGGTAGGGCGGGGCCGTCATGTTGCAGCCTGTTGAGGTCGATCCGAGGCAGTTTTGCGCAAGCAGGCAGCCGTGGGAAACCCGGTCGGATGTGTCCGGCTTTCCCAGGCTTGCCCACGAATTTACGCAAGGCGAGCTGTTCTGTCGAGTTGTCGGCGAGACGGATGCGCGCGGCACGATGCGTCTGCATCTTCACGTCGAGGGCGGGCTGGCGCTGGTTTGCCAACGCTGTCTCGGCGAGTTGCGACACACGCTAGCCATCGAGCACGCGCTGGTTCTGGCGCGCGATGCGGCTGAACTGGAACGGCTGGATGCCGATCCGGACTGCGACGCGATCCCGGTGGAAAACAGGCTCGATCTGATCGCGCTGATTGAAGACGAAGTGTTGTTGAGCCTGCCCCTGGCGGCCATGCACGCGGAAGGCGAGTGCCCTGCCTGAAGGGCGCACGATATTTTTAAGGAGCAAGTAATGGCTGTCCAACAGAACAAGAAGTCCCCCTCCAAGCGCGGCATGCACCGCTCGCACGACTTCCTGACCAACCCCCCGCTGGCGGTGGAGCCGACCACCGGTGAGATTCATCTGCGACACCACATCAGCCCGAACGGTTTCTACCGCGGTCGCAAGGTCGTCAAGGCCAAGGGCGAATAATGTCTTTCGGCGCCGCGTGCGGCGCTGTCTGTCCGGTACGTCTTCCGGCTGAATGAAAAACATCACTGTCGCCATCGATGTCATGGGCGGCGACCACGGTCCCCACGTCACGGTTCCGGCGGCGCTGCGTTGCCTTGCGCGCAGTCCCGACCTGAACGTGATTCTGGTCGGGCCGCAGGATGTCGTTGCGGCTGAGCTCAAGGCTCGGCGCGCCAAGCCCGGGCCTCGTCTCATCGTGCGCCACGCCAGCCAGGTGGTGGCGATGGACGAACCGCCGGCGCTCGCCCTGCGCGGCAAAAAGGATTCCTCGATGCGCGTGGCCATCGACCTCGTCAAGTCCGGCGAGGCCGATGCCTGCGTGTCGGCCGGCAATACCGGTGCGCTCATGGCCACTGCACGCTTCGTCCTGAAAACCCTGCCCGGCATCGACCGCCCTGCCATCGCCGCCGTGATGCCGACGATCAGCGGGCATGCCCTGGTGCTGGACATGGGGGCGAACGTGGATTGCACCGCCGAGCACCTGCTCCAGTTCGGCATCATGGGGGCGATGCTGGTGTCGGCGGTCGAACACAAGCCCAGCCCGAGCGTCGGCCTCCTGAATATCGGCGAAGAAGACATCAAGGGCAACGACATGGTGAAGCGCGCCGCCGAACTGTTGCGTGACAGCCATCTCAACTTTTACGGCAACGTCGAAGGCAACGACATTTTCAAGGGCACGACCGACGTGGTGGTCTGCGATGGTTTTGTCGGCAACGTCACGCTGAAGGCTTCCGAGGGGTTGGCCAAGATGATTTCGACCACGCTGCGCTCCGAATTCAAGCGCAACTGGCTGACCCGCATTGCCGGCGTCATGGCCTTGCCGGTACTGAATGCCTTCAAGCGTCGCCTCGATCCGCGCCGCTACAATGGCGCCACGCTGCTGGGCCTGAGGGGCGTGGTGGTTAAAAGCCACGGTTCGGCCGACCGCTTCGCCTTCGAACACGCCATCGATACCGCCAGCGACGAAGTCCGCAACAACGTGCTGAAACGCATCACCGACCAGATCCAACTCTTGCACCGGGTGCCCGCTTGACCTATTCCCGCATCCTCGGCACCGGCAGTTATCTGCCTGCGCACGTCCTGACCAATGCCGACCTTGAAAGAATGGTCGAGACGACCGACCAGTGGATCGTCGAGCGTACCGGAATTCGCGAGCGCCACATCGCCGCCGAAGGCGAGTTCACCAGCGACCTCGCCACGCAGGCCGCGCGCGCCGCGCTCGACGCGGCGGGACTTGCGCCCGACGACATCGACCTGCTGCTGGTCGCCACCACCACGCCCGATCTGGTGTTCCCCAGCACCGCCTGCATCGTGCAAGCCAAACTCGGTATCACCAACGGCAAGCCTGCGTTCGACCTGCAGGCCGTGTGCAGCGGTTTTGTGTATGCGCTGTCGGTTGCCGACCAGTTCATCAAAACCGGCGCGGCGAAGCACGTGCTCGTAATCGGCGCCGAAACCCTGTCGCGCATCACCGACTGGAACGATCGCAGCAACTGCATCCTGTGGGGCGACGGCGCTGGCGCGGTGGTGCTGGGCGCCTCCAGCGAACCCGGCATCATCGCCACCCATATCCATGCCGACGGCCGCCACAAGGAACTGCTGCGCACCACCGCCGGCCCGTCGACGGACGCGAAGACGCCCGCGCTGATGCGGATGGAAGGCAACGCCGTGTTCAAGATGGCGGTCAACACGCTCGACCGCATCGTCGACGAAACGCTCGAAGCCAACGGCTTCTCGAAGTCCGACATCGATTGGCTGGTGCCGCATCAGGCCAACATCCGCATCATTTCCGCCACCGCCAAGAAGCTCGGCATGAGCATGGACAACGTGGTCACCACGGTGGCCGGCCACGGCAACACCTCGGCGGCCTCGGTGCCGCTGGCCTTCGACACGGCGGTGCGCGATGGCCGCATCCGGCGCGGTCAGACCGTGCTGATGGAAGCCTTCGGCGGCGGCTTCACCTGGGGCTCCGCCCTGATCAAATTCTGAAACTGAAGATACACGCATGAAACTCGCATTCGTATTCCCGGGGCAGGGCTCGCAATCGGTTGGCATGATGGCGGGCTGGGGCGAACGCACTGAAGTCCGTGAGACCTTTCAGGAAGCGTCCGACGCCCTGGGGTTTGATCTGTGGGCGATGGTCGCCTACGGCCCGGCCGAGGTGCTGAACCAGACCGTGAACACGCAGCCCGCGATGCTGGCCGCCGACATCGCCGCGTGGCGCGCCTGGCAGGCCGCAGGCGGCGCGACGCCTGCGCTGCTGGCGGGGCACAGCCTCGGCGAATACGCCGCGCTGGTGGCAGCAGGCGCGTTGGGTTTTGCCGATGCAATCAAGCTGGTGCGCTTTCGCGCCGAGGCGATGCAGGCGGCGGTGCCGGAAGGCGTCGGCGCGATGGCGGCGATTCTGGGGCTGGACGACGGCGCCGTGCGCGCGGCGTGTGCCGACGCGGCGGCGGGCGAAGTGGTCGAGGCGGTGAACCTCAATTCGCCCGGGCAGGTGGTGATCGCGGGCAACAAGGGGGCAGTCGAGCGCGCGATGGCGCTGGCGAAGGAAAAGGGCGCCAAGCGCGCGCTGCCGCTGCCGGTGTCGGTGCCCTCGCACTCCTCGCTGATGAAACCCGCCGCCGACCGACTGCTGGCGCATCTGGGGTCTATCGCAATCACATCGCCGACGATTCCCGTACTGCACAACACCGACGTGGCTGCGCACGCCGAGCCGGAGGCGATCCGCATCGCGCTGGCGAAACAGCTGCATACCCCGGTGCGCTGGGTCGAGACGGTGCAGGCGCTTAAAGCCGCCGGTGTCGAGCGCGTGATCGAATGCGGGCCCGGCAAGGTGCTGGCGGGGCTCGCCAAGCGGATTGATGACAGCCTGCCCGCCGTGGCGGTGTATGACGAGGCCAGCCTCGCGGCGGCGCTCGCTTCCTGAGGAGATTTCGTGATGACGCAAGGACACGCCGTGCCCGGTTTCAATCTTGAAGGGCGGATTGCACTCGTTACCGGCGCGAGCCGGGGCATCGGCCAGGCGATCGCGCTGGCGCTGGGCGGCGCGGGTGCGACCGTGATCGGCACCGCGACCAGCGACAGCGGCGCGCAGGCGATCAGCGATTACCTGGCCGCTGCCCACATCACGGGCCGTGGCATGAAGCTTGACGTCACCGATTCCGCCGAGGTCGATGCGGTCGTCGCCGCGATCGAAAAGGAGTTTGGCGCCATCGGCATCCTCGTCAACAACGCCGGCATTACCCGCGACAACCTGCTCATGCGCATGAAGGACGAGGAATGGGACGCCATCATGGCGACCAACCTCACGTCCGTGTTCCGCCTGTCGCGCGCCGTGTTGCGCGCGATGATGAAAGCGCGCACGGGGCGCATCATCTCCATCGCCTCGGTGGTCGGCGCGATGGGCAATGCCGGACAGACCAACTACAGCGCAGCCAAGGCGGGCATCATGGGCTTCACCAAGTCGCTCGCGCGCGAAGTCGGCAGCCGCAACATCACCGTCAACTGCGTGGCGCCGGGTTTCATCGATACCGACATGACGCGTGCGCTGCCCGAGGCGCAACGCCAGGCGCTGCTCGCCCATATTCCCCTGGGGCGACTGGGGGCGGTGGATGACATCGCGCAGGCCGTGCTGTTTCTGGCTTCGCCCGCAGCGGGCTATGTGTCCGGCACCACCTTGCATGTGAACGGTGGCATGTACATGGCGTGAACGACACGGAAAGTTTGGTAAAATCGCCCGGCTTAATTTTTCGGGCTTCAAGAAATTTGAAGCCCTTTTTCTAGAGAGGAGCAGTAATGGATAACGTACAGCGTGTAATCAAGGTCGTCGCCGAACAACTGGGCGTGAACGAAGCGGACATCAAGAACGAGTCCTCCTTCGTGGGCGACCTGGGCGCCGACTCGCTGGACACGGTGGAACTGGTGATGGCGCTGGAAGAAGAATTCGGCTGCGAGATTCCCGACGAAGAAGCCGAGAAGATCACCACCGTTCAGCAGGCGATCGACTACGTCAACAGCCATTCGAGCTGATCGTTCATTCGTCACGAAAAGGACCGTCTTTTGTCCAAACGTCGCGTAGTCGTCACCGGCCTGGGGATCGTCTCCCCGGTCGGCAACACCATTCCGGAGGCCTGGGATGCCCTGGTCGCCGGCAAAAGCGGGATCGCCCGCGTCACCCGCTTCGATCCCGCGCCCTTTGCATCGCAGATCGCGGGCGAGGTCAAGGGCTTCGACGTTGAGCAGTATCTCAACCCGAAGGAAGCGCGCCGCATGGATATCTTCATCCAGTACGGCATGGCGGCGGGTATCCAGGCGATGCGCGATTGCGGACTCGAAGTCACCGAGGCCAACGCCGAGCGCATCGGCATCAACATTGGTTCCGGCATCGGCGGTCTGCCGCTGATCGAGGAAACGCACGGACTCTTGCTGGAATCCGGACCGAGGAAGATTTCCCCCTTCTTCATCCCGGGCTCCATCATCAACATGATTTCCGGCAACCTGTCGATTCTCTACGGGATCAAGGGGCCCAACCTTGGGGTGGTCACGGCCTGCACCACGGGCCTGCATGCCATCGGCCTGTCTGCTCGCATGATCGAGCATGGCGACGTCGACGTGATGATCGCCGGCGGCGCCGAAGGCGCCGTCTCCCCGCTCGGCATCGGCGGTTTCGCCGCGGCGCGCGCGCTGTCCACCCGCAACGACGACCCGGCCACGGCCAGCCGTCCCTGGGACAAGGATCGCGACGGCTTCGTGCTCGGCGAAGGCGCCGGCGTGATGGTGCTCGAAGAATACGAGCACGCGAAAGCGCGCGGCGCGAAAATCTACGCCGAGATCGCCGGCTTCGGCATGAGCGGCGACGCCTATCACATGACGGCACCTTCCACTGACGGCCCGAGGCGTTCGATGCTGAACGCCCTGCGCGACGCCGGCCTCAATCCGGACCAGATCCAGTACATCAACGCGCACGGCACCTCGACCCCCTTGGGCGACAAGAACGAAACCGAGGCGATCAAGCTGGCGCTGGGCGACGCGGCCTACAAGGCCGTGGTCAATTCGACCAAGTCGATGACCGGCCACCTGCTCGGCGGTGCCGGCGGCGTGGAATCGATCTTCACCGTGCTGGCCGTGCATCACCAGATCTCGCCGCCGACCATCAACATCTTCAATCAGGATCCGGAGTGCGATCTCGACTACTGCGCCAATACCGCGCGCGAGATGAAGATCGACGCCGCCCTGAAAAACAACTTCGGTTTCGGCGGCACCAACGGCTCGCTGGTATTCAAGCGCGTCTGACGCTGCCCGCGTTGCCGTGAACGCGCTGGCTCTCCGGGAATGGCCCTCGCGGCCTGACCTCTCGCGGCTGCAGGCAAGCAAGCCCGGGCGTTATCCCGGCCTCTTCGTCAGCAGTGGCGACAGCGGCTGGGACGTACTTTTCGCGTTTCCCCGTGAAGTGGCGCGCTTCGGCCCCGGCGATCTCGACGCGCTGCGGGCGCATCCCGCGATGCGACTGACTCCCGGATCATCTCCCGACGACGGGCCGACATTGCCGTTCGCGGGGGGCTGGCTGTGTGCCTTGTCCTATGAACTCGGCGGGCAGTTCGAGTCGAGCGCGGGGAGCGTTCCCGATGAGGCCGCCTACCCACAGGCCTGGCTGACGCGCATTCCGGCGGCGATCCTGATCGAGCGTTCGACCGCACGCTGCGTGCTGGTGGCCGAGGCGGGGCAAGCCGGACTGCTCGACGCCATGGCGGCGGATCTCGGCGCCACAGCGCTCCCGCTCCCCGAATTGCCGCGCCTCGACGTGCTGGAGGAGGATGCGCCGCATGTCTTCATGGAAGGCGTCGCACGCATCCAGTCCTACATCCGTGCGGGCGACGTGTTCCAGGTCAACCTGTCGCGTGGCTGGCGTGGCGAATTCGCCGCACCCGTGCCGCCGGCTGCCCTGTTCGACGCGCTGATGCGGAAGAACCCGGCGCCCTTTTCCGCGCTGCTGCAGGTGGACGACTGGAGCATCGTCAGTTCGTCGCCCGAGCGCCTCGTCCGGCTGGGGCGTGACGGCTGGCTGGAAACCCGGCCCATCGCCGGCACCCATCCCCGCAGCGAGGATGCGGCCGAAGACGCGGCGCTGCGGGCACGGCTGGCAGCGCACCCCAAGGAGCAGGCCGAACACGTCATGCTGGTCGACCTCGAACGCAACGACCTCGGGCGCGTGTGCGAGCCGGGCAGCGTCGAGGTGGCCGCATTGATGGAAATCGCCAGTTACCGCCATGTCCACCACATCGAATCCAGCGTGCGCGGGCGCGTGCGACCCGGCACCCGCATCTTCGACGCCTTGCGCGCGGTTTTCCCGGGCGGCACCATCACCGGCTGTCCCAAGGTGCGCACCATGCAGATCATTCGCGAACTCGAAGCCGTGCCGCGCCGCAGCTATACCGGCAGCGTCGGCTACATCAACCTCGACGGCAGCTTCGACTTCAACATCCTCATCCGCAGCTTCTTGCTGCGCGGGCGCGAGCTCAGTTTCCGCGCCGGCGCCGGCATCGTCGCCGACTCCGTCGCCGAGCGCGAACTTGCGGAAACGCGCGCCAAGGCGCGCGGCCTCCTGCGGGCGCTGAACGCCGCATGATGCTCGTCAACGGCCGGCCCGCCGAAACGATCGACGCGCGTGACCGCGGCCTTGCCTACGGCGACGGCGTATTTCGCACCCTGCGCGTTGAGGCCGGCGAGCCACTGTGGTGGCGCGATCATGCCGCCAAACTGGCGGCGGATTGCGCGGCGCTGGCACTGGCCTGTCCCGACCCCCAGGCGCTCCTTGCGGAAGTGAACGCGGTGGCCGGCCAGGGCGACTGTGTGGTGAAGCTGATCGTCACGCGCGGCACCGGCGCACGCGGGTACGCCCCGCCAGAAGGGCCAGTCACCCGCATCGTGATGGCGGCCCCCGTGCCCGCGCACGGCCTGCCCGGGGCGCCGACCGATATCGCCGCGCGCACCTGCACCCTGCGGCTGGCGCGCCAGCCACGGCTGGCCGGCGTCAAGCATCTGAACCGGCTGGAAAATGTGCTGGCGCGCGCAGAATGGCGCGACCCCGAGATTTTCGAAGGCCTGCTGTGCGACGACACAGGCATGCTTGTCGGCGGCACCATGAGCAATCTGCTTTGGATGAAAGACGGCGAGCTGCGCACGCCCGACCAGAGCGCGAGCGGCGTCGCCGGCGTCGCGCTCGCCCGGCTGTTGCGGGCGGCGCCACGGCTGGGCATTCCGGCCCGGTTCGAGCGTCAGCCGCCAGCCGCTATACTCGACGCCGACGAAATCATGATCTGCAACAGCCTGATCGGCGTTCGCCGTGTCGCGCAACTCGATGGAACGGTTCTGCCCGATGCCGGCTGGCGTGCACGCCTGAACGACGCCCTGTATGAAAACCTGGATTAAGACACTGATCGTGCTGGCCCTGCTGGTCGCCCTGGCAGGGGCGGGCGGGCTTTACTGGTATGGCCATCGGCCGCACCCCATCGCGGACGCACCGAAGACCGTCAACCTCGTGCCAGGCATGAACCTGCGTGCGCTCGCCGGGGTGCTCCAGCGCGAAGGCGCGATCGACCATCCGCTGGCCTTTCGCCTGCTCGCCCGCCTGCTGGGCAAGGACGGCGCGCTCAAGGCCGGCGTCTATACGCTCGACCGGCCGCTGAGCCCCGTGCAGCTATTGGACAAATTCGAGCGCGGCGATGTCTCGCAGGCGCTGGTGCAGTTCATCGAAGGCTGGAATCTGCGCGAAGTGCGTGCCGCGCTTGCTGCCCAGCCCCTGCTCAAAAACGACAGCGCGAACATGAGCGAGGTCGAACTGGCGCAGGCCATCGGCGCCGAGGAGACGCGGCTCGAAGGGTTGCTGTTCCCCGACACCTATTTCTACGCGCCGCATTCTTCCGATATCGACGTGCTGCGCCGCGCCTACCGCCTGCAGCGCGCCAGGCTCCAGGCAGCGTGGGAGACGCGGGCGCCGGGCTTGCCCTACCGCACCCCCTACGAGGCGCTGATCATGGCGTCCATCGTCGAGAAGGAAACCGGCGCGGCGTTCGAACGGCCGATGATCGCGGGGGTGTTTCTCAACCGCTTGCGCCTGGGCATGCGCCTGCAAACCGACCCCACGGTCATCTACGGCCTCGGCGAGCGCTTCGACGGCAATCTGCGCAAGGTCGACCTGCAAGCCGACACGCCCTACAACACCTACACGCGCGCCGGCCTGCCGCCCACGCCGATCGCCATGCCGAGCGAGGCGGCGATCCGCGCCGCGCTCAACCCCGCCCGCACCGACGCCCTGTATTTCGTCGCGCGCGGCGACGGCACCCACGTGTTTTCCAGCAGCCTCGACGCGCACAACCGCGCGGTCAACCGGTACCAGCGATGACTACCCCCGGCAAATTCATCACCCTCGAAGGCGTCGACGGCGCCGGCAAGAGCACGCATCTCGGTTTCGTCGCCGACTGGCTGCGCGCGCGCGGCCGTGACGTCGTCGTCACGCGCGAACCCGGCGGCACGCCGCTGGGCGAAACCCTGCGCGACCTGCTGCTCAACCGCGACATGGACGCCGATGCCGAGCTACTCCTCATGTTCGCCGCGCGCCAGCAGCATCTTGCCGAACTCATCCTGCCGGCACTGGCACGCGGCGCCTGGGTGGTTTCCGACCGCTTCACCGACGCGAGTTACGCCTACCAGTGCGGCGGGCGCGGCATTCCGGCCGCGCGCGTCGCCGCGCTCGAAACCTGGGTGCAGCGCGGCTTCGGCCCCGACCTCACGCTGCTGTTCGACGTGCCACCGGAGGTGGCCGAAGCCCGCCGCGCCGCCGCGCGCGCCGCCGATCGCTTCGAACGCGAGGCCGACAGTTTCTTCGGCCGCGTGCGCCAGGCCTATCTTGATCGCGCGCGCGCCGA
>JAIWOS010000137.1 GCA_020217265.1 Thiobacillus sp.
CTGGCTGCGCGCGCCAGCGGCGGGCAATGGCGGCGCGTGGCCGGCGTGCTGGAGGCCTCGGGCGGCTGGCCGGCACGGCTGCTGCGCACGGGATTTCCCTTCAGCGGCCCGGTGGCGGCGATTACCCTGGGCCACGTGGTGCTGGGCACTAGCCCCGACGCGCTCGACGCGACGCGCACGCACGAACGTGCGCACGTGCGGCAATTCGAGCGCTGGGGCGTGATGCTGCTGGTGCTGTATCCGCTGGCGGGGCTGGCAGCCTGGCTGCGCGGCGGCGATCCCTACCGCGACAACTGCTTCGAGCGCGCGGCGCGAACGGCCGAGGGCAAGCCCTGAACGACGGCTTCAGTCGATGGGGCGATGGGAAATTTCGCTGGGGTCGCCGGTGTCGGGGTCGATCCAGTCGGTGATGCCGAGCTCGTCTTCCGCTTCTTCTACCGTTTCGCCCGGCTCGTAGTCGCTGTCGGCGTTGTATTCCATATCCTGGACAGCTTCGAGCAGACTGGCGAAAGGACCGTACTCTTCGCCGGTTTCAGCGTCGATCCAGTAGACGCCGTCCGGCCGTTCAACGATACGGGTGTGATCGTAATCCGCGGGTGTTTCGGGTATGGGGTGTTTCATGGTTGGTCCTCCGTGTACCAACTATAGGAACGCAAGCCTTTGAGGGCAAGATGGTTTCAGAGCATGGCCAGCGCCACCAGTGTGCAGACGATGACGACCAGATGAAAGCCGCTCCAGCGCCTGTAACGCCGTGCCACGCCCTCGATATCGCGATTGGCGATCAGATAGGGCCGGCGATGGCCGGGCTTGCGAATCAGGTGCACGCTTTCCTGCAGGCGGGTGTCGAGGTGCGTACGGTCGACTTCGTCGGCGGCAGCCTTGCGTGCCGCTTCCCATTCTTCCAGGCTGATTTCCCCGTCGCGATCCGCGTCAAAACGTGCCAGCAGGGTGGTCTTGTCCCGTTTCCATTCGGCAAGCAGCGCCGAGATGTCCTGTTTCTTGTCCAGCGCGGCATGGGCACCGCCCAGGGTGGCGTGTTCCCCGATCACATAGATTCGGTCGTTCGGGATCAGCAGCCATTCCGTGATGCGATATTGCCGGTCGCCCCGGGTTTCCGTGTGTGAGGTATGAATTTCCGCGCCTTCAGGATCGACGAGCATCTGGCCCGTGCCATCGTCTACCGCGAACGTGTCGTGCGAGCTGCCCGAATCGACCCGCACCCACTTGTCACCACGCTTGCGCTCAATGCGGTAGCGGTACCAGAGACAGGGCTTCTTGCTTGCCGGGCTGATCAGCCGGTCGCCCGGTGGATGTTTGCCCACACCCGAAATCTCGATATAGCCTTGCGGGGCTGTCGCGATGCGCGTCGTGGCGGTATCCGCGACCGTGCGGTAGCGTCGAAGATTGGCAAGCCAGGCCCACACACTGGCTGCGGCGAGCAGCACAAGGGCAATGCGCCAGCCCAGTGGCGAACCGACATGGAAACCGAACAGCAGAATGACGAGATTGCCACCCGTCAGCCAGAAATTGGCGTACTTGAATTGCCAGTCCGCGCGTTTTTCGGCGTTGATCATCAGCTATTGAAAAGCTGCTTGATATCCACGTCCTTCTTTTCTTCGACCGAAAAACGCAGCAGCGGAAACTGCCTGAAGCCGAACAGGCTGGCCACGACGACATCCGGGAACTGCTCGACGCGCACGTTGTTGATGTTGACCGAATCGTTGTAAAACTCCCGGCGGTCGGCGATGGCATTTTCCAGTCCGCTGATGCGGGCCTGGAGATGCCGGAAGGTCTCGTTCGTTTTCAGGTCCGGGTAGGCCTCGGCCAGCGCGAACAGGTTGCCCAAACCGCTGCGCAACGCGCTCTCGGCCTGCCCCAGCGCCGAAATGTTGCGCGACTCGCGTGCGCTCGCCACCTGGCTGCGGGCCTGCATCACCTTTTCCAGCGTGTCCTGCTCGAACTGCATGTACTGCTTGCAGGTTTCCACCAGCTTGGGCAGTTCGTCATGACGCTGCTTCAGCAGAACGTCGATATTCGACCAGGCCCTGCCGACATTGTGTTTGACCTGGACCAGCTGGTTGTAGATGAAGACGCCGTAAACGAAAACCAGGGAGAGAATGACGAAAAAAATGATCAGGCCTGCCATGCCGGCGCTCCACGGAGTTCAAGGACGGTGAGATTAGCGGCAGTACGGGAGTGTCCTTGAGGTACGGGGTCACAGGCGCGCTTTGACGATGGCGGCGATTTCCGCGTCTTCAAGCAGAAGCGGATTGGTTTTCATGCTGCTCCCCCGACTGTTGGCGACGATACGCGGGATATCAGACGGGGTGACGCCGAAATGCCCCAGTCGCGGCAGTTGCAACCGATGCGTCCAGCACTCCAGGGCCCCGATCAGGGCCTCGTGCGCGGCGGTTTGCGTGAGATCGCCGCGGCCGCTCAGCAGACGTCCGACTTGGGCGTATTTTTCGAGTGCCGGGTGGTTAGAAAAACGCGCACGCAGCGCATCGATATTCACCCGGGTAGCCTCGGCGACCAGTGTGCCGCAAACTACGCCATGCGGAATCGGGAAATACGCGCCCAGCGGTGCTGCAAGACCATGCACAGACCCCAGCCCCACCTGCGCCAGCGTGATCCCGGATACCAATGCAGCGTAAGCCATCTTGTCACGTGCTGCGGCATTGCCCGCATCCGCATGCAAGGCGAGCAACCCGTCGCGCGCGGCTTTCATGCCACCCCAGGCGAGCGAATCGGTAAAGGGCGCAGCGCGGCTTGAAACGTAGGATTCCAGTAATTGCGTAAAAGCATCCATGCCGTTCGCGGCAATCACGTCGGGCGGGCAACTAGAAAGCAGGTCGGGGTCGACCAGCGCATGAGCCGCCACCAACTGATCGTCGCGAAAGGATTTCTTGAATCCCCCTTTGCCCTGCACACTCAGCACCGCATTCTTGGTCGCCTCCGACCCCGTGCCTGCCGTGGTCGGAATCGCAATGAAAGGCGTGGCCGGCCCCTGATAAGGCAACTCCGGCCCGACTCCCTCCAGATGATCCATCACCGAGTTGCCAGGACGCAGTAGCCCGGCAATGGCCTTGGCTGCGTCCAGCGCGCTGCCGCCGCCAATGCCGATCACGACGTCGATGCCCTGGGTGCGGAAAGCGCGCACGGCATCGTCCACCATGTCAGGCGAGGGCTCGCCAGAAACACTGAAGTGCAGCCAGGAAAAGCCTTGCCTGCGAAGTCCTTCGGTAAGGCGCGGCCAGGCCGCTGAGCGCAGCAGTGATCCGGCGCCCGTAACCAGTAACGCGCGTGTTCCATAGCCGGAAGCAATACTCGGCAGACGATCGATGGTTCCGCTGCCGAATTCGATGCGCGGCAGGCGTGCAATGGAGAAATGCGAGATTTGCACGGCGAATCCTGAGTCGGGGGTGTTCTAGATAAGGGCTATGGTAGCGTTTCCGCGCGCGCGCCTGCGGGCTCGAATAGCATCATTGAAAGATAGGGTGTTGACGTTCTCCCGGATGCTTTGCTATAGTTCCGCTTCTCGATTGACGCGAAGTTTGCGACAGGCGCGGGGTGGAGCAGTCTGGCAGCTCGTCGGGCTCATAACCCGAA
>JAIWOS010000221.1 GCA_020217265.1 Thiobacillus sp.
CCGCGCCCTGCGTCGGCCACCGCCATGCAGCCCCCCCGCGCCGCCGCCCGGTCGCCACGCAAGCACGTGGCACAGTCTGGCGTGGCGGCCAAGCCGCGCCTCGTCCTGTCGGGCCGGCCTCGCGCGCCCGAAACCGCACCCAAGTTCGTTTTGCGGCTCGACACCCGCCTGCCCGACCCCGCACGGATCGGTGGCGAGCGTCTGACCGCCACCGAACTCTCGGACGAGAACACGGCACTCACGCGCAAGCTTGCCCACCTGGAATCGCAGCTGGCCGCGCTGCAACTGCGCAATGCCGAGCTGGAGGCGCGATCCGCCCGTGCCCAGGCTCCTGTCGTCAAGCCAGCGCCAGCGCGGCCGGCCACCGGTTCGCCTCAATGGCCGCTCGCCGCGCTCGCCCTCGGTCTGCTTTCCGCCGCCGGCGGGCTGGTGATCTGGATGCGCCGGCGCGTGCGCACCGCGCCGGACACCATACTGCCGGACGTGCTCGGCTGGACCCCCTCGGCGCCGCCAGCGCCCGACGTCATGCCCGCGAGCGATACCCAACAGTCGACGCCGCCCGCCACGCTTGCCGCGAACGTCCCGCCGCCCAGCCCGGACGCAGGCACGGAGGTCAAGGAAGACATCCTCGATCAGGCCGAAGTGTTCGTCGCGCACGGCCACGGCGAGCTCGCGATCAATCTGCTACAGGAACACCTGCGCGAGGCGCCGACGGAATCGCCCGTGCCCTGGCTGCTGTTGCTCGACCTGCTGCACCGCGCCGGCGACACCGCGGGCTACGCCACCGCCAGTGCGGAATGCCGGCGCTACTTCAACATCAATTTGACGGGACACCCCATCTCGCAGGACGGCGACGAACCCGGGCCGGGGCTGGAAGCCTATCCCCACCTGCTGGAGACGCTCGTTCACGTGTGGAACACGCCCGAGGTCACCGATTTCTTCAACGATTTGATTTACGACAAGCGTGGCGGCACCCGCATCGGTTTCGAACCTGATGCCTACCGCGACATCCTCCTGCTGCGCGAAATCGCCCTTGAGGCCCTGCCGCTCGCCGCCTGAGCGTCACCTCGGCGTCACCCCCGCTTCATCAAGCTGTCGCACGCCGCGCGCATGCTGTGCGGCATGGACGCAGCCGATTTCACCTGCCAGACGCTGTCGCCGATGCGCCCGCAACTGCGCATCGCGGTGGTGACCGAAACCTATCCGCCCGAAGTCAACGGCGTGGCGATGACGCTCGGCCGCGTCGTCGCCGGCCTGCAGCAGCGCAACCACCAGATCCAGCTCATCCGCCCGCGCCAGCACGCCGACGACGTGCCGCAGCCGACCGCGACGCTCACCGAGCACCTCCAGCGCGGCCTTCCCCTGCCGCGCTACGAAGGCCTGCAACTGGGCCTGCCGGCGAAGACTGCGCTCACCCGGCTGTGGACGAAACAGCGGCCGGACGTGGTGCAGATCGCCACCGAAGGCCCGCTCGGCTGGTCGGCGCTCGCCGCCGCCAACAAGCTGCGGCTGCCGGTGGCGAGCGATTTCCACACCAACTTCCACAGCTACAGCAAGCATTACGGCCTGGGCCTGTTGCGCCGCGCGATCGTCGCCTACCTGCGCAAGTTCCACAACAAGGCGGCGGTGACGCTGGTGCCGACCGAAGGCATCCGCCGCGAGCTGCTGGCCTCGGGCTACGAAAATCTAGAGATCATCGGCCGCGGGGTGGACACCCGGCTGTTCCACCCCGGCCGGCGCGATCCCGCCTTGCGCGCCCGCTGGGGCGTCGGCGAGTACGACCCGGTCGCCCTCTATGTGGGGCGGCTTGCCGCCGAAAAGAATCTCGCGCTGGTGTTCGCCGCCTACGACGCCATGCAGGCGGCCAACCCCGCCACCCGCCTGGTGCTGGTGGGCGACGGCCCGGAACGCGCAAGCTGGCAGGCCAGGCGGCCCGATGCGATTTTCTGCGGCACGCAGACGGGCGAGGCGCTCGCGCGCCACTATGCCTCCGGCGACGTATTCCTGTTTCCCAGCCTCACCGAGACCTGGGGCAACGTCACCATCGAGGCGATGGCGTCGGGGCTGGCAGTCGTCGCCTACGACTGCGCCGCCGCCGAGGAGGTGATCCGCCACGGCGAAAACGGCCTCAAGGCCGCCCCGGAAGACGCCGGCAGGTTTGTCGCACTGGCGACCGAACTCGCGCTCGATCCGGCGCGGCCGCGCAAGCTCGGCCTCGCCGCCAGCGCGCGCGCGGCGCAGTTGTCCTGGGACGCCATCGTCGACGGCTTCGAACGCGTGCTCTTGCGTCTGGCGCAGTCGAACGCTGCCAACCAGATCAGCCACGACGGAGTCCTTGTCCGCCCCACCTGAAAGGAAACGCCATGCGCGACACCCGCTTAGGTCTGGTAGCCCATCACGGTCTCGAGCGTTTGGCCGCCCGCGAGCATGCCTGGCTCGAACGCCTGAACGGCGTGCGCCTGCCGGGCTGGGAAGTGGCGCTATTCCGCACGGCGAGCCGGCTCGGCGATGGCGTGTTCTGGTATGTGCTGATGGGTGCGCTCCTGGTCTGGGCCGGCCCGGGGGCGCCTTTCGCCGTGGCGCACATGGCCGCGGCAGGCGCCATCGGCACGCTCGCCTACAAGTGGCTGAAAGGCGCGACCGAGCGCCCACGTCCGTATCAGGCCTGCCCGGCGATTTGCTGCCTGACTGCACCGCTCGACCGCTTCAGCTTTCCTTCCGGCCACACCCTGCACGCGGTGGTGTTCAGCGTGGTCGTCACGGCCTATTACCCGGCGCTCGGCTGGCTGGTGTGGCCATTCACGCTGCTCGTCGCCTTGTCGCGCCTGGTACTCGGCCTGCACTACCCGAGCGACGTGGCGGTTGGCGCGCTGCTCGGTGCCGCCATCGCGGTCGTCACGCTCATAATCTGAGCGTCACGCCGCGCGTTGCAACACGGCCCTTTCCGATTCGAACAGATCGCCCGGCAAGGGCATGCGGCCCGCCACCAGTTCCGGCGGATGCGCAGCAATGCGCGCGCGCGCCACGGCCGCGGGCGGACAGTCTGCCAGCCAGGCAGGAGCCTCGCCCGCCAGCACGCGGTTCATCTGCGACAGGCGGCCGCTCGTCTCCCGCACGTAGTAGTCGAGCCGCGCAACGAGCGCACGATCGAACAGGCGCCCGGCGCCGAGCAGCACATCCGGCAGGCGGCTGTGCCGCAGCACCCGCTCGGCCCCCGCGAGTTGGCGGATTGCGCGGCGCGCGGCGCGCGGCGTGCAGCCGAAACTTGCGCTCACGTAGTCGACCAGCCAGGCGTCGCCGTGCAGCAGCGTGGCGGGCGGCCGGAACAGGTGGCGCGCGATGTGGCGGTCCATCGCCCACTCCGAGGCGGCGTGCGTCAGCATCGGCACGTTCCACCACAAATGCTCGTGGGCGGGCACGAAATGATTGTGCGCGATGATGTCCACCCACAGGTGGCTCATCGCGCCGACCGCACAGGCGCGCATCTCGTCGTCCCGCGCGTCGTTCAGCAGCGCGTGCGCGGTTTCCCAGCGGTGGCTGGCGTCGAACGCGCGCGTGCCGGCGGTGGCGCCGACCAGCGCCAGATCGGGCAGGCAGGCGCCCGCCA
>JAIWOS010000163.1 GCA_020217265.1 Thiobacillus sp.
CACCCGTGCGGGCGCGGGTGCAGGTGCCGCGGCAGGCGCGGGTGCGGCGGCAGGCGCAGGCGGCGGACAGCCGTCGGCGGTCTGGGCAGGGGTGTCGGGGCATTGGTCGAGGGCATCGACGATGCCGTCGCCATCGCTGTCGAGTTCGCAGCCTTCGGCGTTCACCTTGCGCCCGGCGGGCGTGGTCGGGCATTTATCGAGCGCGTCGAAGACACCGTCACCGTCACCGTCGAATTCGCAGCCATGGGCATCCACCTTGCGGCCGGCGGGCGTATTCGGGCATTTGTCGAGTTCGTCGTTGACGCCGTCGCGGTCGCTGTCGGGGATGGGGCACGGCACGCCGAGGAGTTCGCGCCCCGGGCAGCCGATGGTGCGGAAGAGTTCGAAGCCGAGGGTCTTGCCGGTGGGGCTGGCGGCGTTGGTGGGATCGTAGAAACGGCCGGCGTCGGCCTGGGCGTTGATCGCGCCCAGCGACAGGGCGGCGCCGGCGAGCATTGCGAGGAAGCGGGTAAGTCTCATGGGATGGAGCTCCGGTTGTGAAATCACGGGCATCACTGTAGCCGCAAATGGGCCGGCCCGCGCAGACGCCCGCGCCACTTCACGCGTTTTTACACTCGCCAGGGGCCACGCCCGCTCCTGTACACTTTCTTCATCCGACCCGACCTTGCGCCGGTGCATCCCGGCCCTGCCATGCCCCACAGCGTCGAGCTCATCAGCACCCTTTCCGCAGCGTTTGGCCTGGCGCTGCTCTTCGGTTTTGCCGCGGTGCGGCTACGCTTGCCCGCGCTGGTCGGCTATCTGCTGGCGGGCGTGCTGATCGGTCCGTTCACGCCCGGTTTCGTGGCGAATACGGCGCTGGCGGGCGAACTTGCCGAAATCGGCGTGATGCTGCTGATGTTCGGCGTGGGCCTGCACCTGTCTCTCGACGACCTGCTGTCGGTGAAGAAAATCGCGCTGCCGGGTGCGGTGGTGCAGATCGTGGTGGCCACGGCGATGGGCATGGCGCTGGCGAACGCATGGGGCTGGAATCTGATGGCGGGGATCGTGTTTGGGCTGGCTCTGTCGGTGGCAAGCACGGTGGTGCTGCTGAAGGCGCTGGAGAGCCACGGTGCGCTGGCCACGCCCAATGGCCGCATCGCGGTAGGCTGGCTGGTGGTGGAAGATCTGGCGATGGTGCTGGTGCTGGTGCTGCTGCCGCCGCTGGCCCGGATGACGACGGCGAACGCGGTGCCGGATGCGTCGTTGTGGACAACGCTGGCTTTGACGGTCGCGGAGGTGACGGTGTTCATGGCGCTGATGCTGGTGGTGGGCCGGCGTTTCTTCCCCTGGCTGCTGTGGCAGGTGGCGCGCACCGGTTCGCGCGAGCTTTTCACGCTGTGCGTGGTGGCGGCCGCGCTGGGCATCGCCTATGGTTCGTCGCTGCTGTTCGGCGTGTCGATCGCGCTGGGAGCGTTTTTCGCCGGCATGGTGCTGCGCGAGTCGTCGCTGGCCTACCGGGCCGCGCAGGAGTCGCTGCCGCTGCGCGATGCGTTCGCGGTGCTGTTCTTCGTCTCGGTGGGCATGCTGTTCGACCCGCACATTCTGGTCGAGCAGCCGCTGCGCGTTCTGGCGGTGGTGGCGGTGATCGTGTTCGGCAAATCGCTCGCCGCGTTGCTGCTGGTGCTGGCCTTCCGCTATCCGCTCGGAACCGCGCTCACGGTGTCGGCGAGCCTGGCGCAGATCGGCGAGTTTTCCTTCATCCTCGCCGGGCTCGGCGTTGCGCTCGGGGTGCTGCCGGTTGCGGGGCAAAGTCTCTTGCTGGCCGGTGCACTGATTTCGATTGCGCTCAACCCGCTGCTGTTCGGCGCGGTCGAGCCGTTGCAGTCATGGCTGCGCGCCCGCTCCCCGCAAGCGGCCCGGATGGCGCACCGCGACGATCCGCTCGCCGAGCTGCCGGCCAGCGTGCCCTCCCACACCCTGAGCCGGCATGTGGTGCTGGCTGGGCATGGCCGGGTGGGGCAGCACATCGCCGAGGCGCTGGCGCTGGCCGGCACACCCTGTGTGATTGCGGAACAACGGCGCGAAATCGTCGATGCCCTGCGCGCCCGCGGCCTGCACGCCGTGGCGGGTGATGCAAGCGATGCGGACGTGCTGATTCAGGCGCACGTGGTGCGGGCACGCCTGCTTGCGATCGCCATCGCCGACGGTTTCCAGACCCGCCGCATGATCGAGATCGCCCGCACGCTCAACCCGAACCTCCGAATCGTGGTGCGCAGCCACGACGCGCAAGCAGCCGAATTGTTACGACGCGATTACGGCGCCGAGGTGATCGAAGGCGAGCAGGCGCTGGCGTTGGACATGGTCCGGCACATCGAAGCCGCCCTGGACGAACTGCAGGTCCCGCATCCCTAGGCGGGGCGCGCAGCGCACCAATCCGGCGTGCTTAGATGCACTACTCGTTCGGCACTACCCTGCGGGCGCACGGCCTACAGGGCGGGCCACACGCGCCGCGGCGTCCTCGGGGATGTCAAACGGGGACAGCGCAGCGGCCTTCATTTCAGCGCAGGTGGTCGGGCGCCTCCAGCGGCGTGCGGCGCGCCTGTTCGCTGTGCGTTTCGGGCTGGAACCAGCCGAGCTTTTCGCGCAGTTTGACGACGTTGCCAACAATGATGAGGGTGGGCGCCTTGAGCCGGGCCTCCTCCGCCAGCGCGGGCAGGGTGCCGAGGTTGCCGACGACGACGCGCTGGGTGGGCAGGGTGCCGTGCTGCACGATGGCGGCCGGCGTATCGGCGGTGAGGCCGTGCTTGATGAGCGCCTCGCACAGGAGCGGCAGGCCCTTCAACCCCATGTAGATGACGATGGTCTGGTCGTGGCGGGCGATGCCGTCCCAGTTGAGGTTGAAGGTGTTGTCCTTGAGATGCCCGGTGACGAAGGCGACCGACTGCGCGTAGTCGCGGTGGGTGAGCGGAATGCCGGCATACGAGGCGACGCCGGCGGCAGCGGTGATGCCGGGCACCACCTGGAAAGGCACGCCGTGCTCGACCAGGGTCTCGATCTCCTCGCCGCCGCGGCCGAAGATGAAGGGGTCGCCGCCCTTCAAGCGCAGGGTGCGTTTGCCCTCCTTGGCGAGCCGCACCAGCATGAGGTTGATTTCTTCCTGCGGCACGGCGTGGTCGTCGCGCTCCTTGCCGACGTAGATGCGCTCGGCGTCGCGCCGGCACATGTCGAGGATGGGCTGCGAGACGAGACGGTCGTGGACGATGACGTCGGCCTGCTGCATGAGGCGCAGCGCACGGAAGGTGAGGAGATCGGGGTTGCCGGGGCCGGCGCCGACGAGATAGACCTCGCCGCGGCTGATGTCGTGCGTGGCGGCGTCGGCGATCATGCCTTCGAGCTGCCTCGCGGCCTCGGCGTCGCGCCCGGAAAACACCATTTCGGCGACCGGCGAGAGGAAGACTTTTTCCCAGAAGGCGCGGCGCTGCTCGGGTTGGATGGCGGCGCGCACGCGATCCTTGAATTGCGCGGCGAGCGTGGCGAGGCGGCCGTAAGCCGCGGGGACGAGGGTTTCCAGGCGCGCGCGCAGCATTCTTGCCAGCACCGGCGATTCGCCGCCGGAGGAGACGGCGACGACGATGGGCGAGCGGTCGATGATCGAGGGCAGGATGAAACTGCACAGCGCGGGCTTGTCGGCGACGTTGACGGGGATCGAGCGCGCGCGCGCCGCGTCGGCCACGGCCCGGGCGGCGTCGAAATCGTCTTCGACCACGATGACCGCGCGCTTGCCTTCAAGCTGCGTCGGGTCGAACGCCTCTGCCACGCGTTGCACGCGCTCCCGACCTTCGAGGCGCTCCCAGCCTTCGTGCAGGCTCTCCGCCACCACTTCGACGCGAGCGCCGGCGCGCAACAGCAGTTCGGCCTTGCGGGCGGCATTTTCGGAGCCGCCCACGACCAGGCAGGGCTGGTCGCGCACGTCCATGAAAATCGGCAGGTAGTTCATGGCTCAGGCCTGTGCTTGGGGTTCGCCGTCTTCTTGCGAATAGGGCGGAATGAAAATGAAGCGCATGTCGCCCGGGTTCATTTCGACGAAATCGAGCGTCACGCCCTGCAGGTAGGGCGTGCTCTGCGGCGCGATCAGCAACTGGATGCCGTTGACGATGAGGTGTTCGTCGTCGGCACGTTCGGTGTCGAAGCCCATGCCGTAGTTCACGCTGCCGTCGTCTTCCTGGTAGGCGGCAATGCGCAGGATCATTTCGAATACGTCGGGGTTGTTGTTGGCGCGGCGGATTTGTTCGGCGGCGGCGTCGGTGATCTTGATCATGCTGTCCTCGTGGGCAATCGTTCGATGGGTGGGTCAGGCGGCGACGCGCGCCTTGTGCGCGCGTACCTGGTCCAGGAAGGGGGCGATCCAGCCCTGCGCGCCGCTGCCGCGCCGATGGACGTAGCCGGCAAGCAGGTTGTGCGTCTGGTAGCCGTCGTGCGTGCCGTCGATGCCGTGGCCACGCACGACGCGGTAGGCATACTCGGCGCCCGCGGGCAGGTTTTCCAGGCTGGAGTAGTGGAATTCGTGCGCCGGGATGATGTCGCTTTCCCGCCAGCGGTCGGCGCCGGTGGGTTGCAGGCGCGCGTAGCCCCGCCCCACGGGACGTTCGTGCATGACGGTATCGCCGGGAACTACCCCGACCATCTGGCGTGTCTCGCCGCGGTAGCTGAGGCTTCTCGAGAGATACATCAGGCCGCCGCATTCGGCGTAGGTGGGCAGCCCCGCCTCGATGGCGGCGCGAATCTGGGTGCGCATGGCGGTGTTGGCTTCGAGCGCGTGCATGAACATTTCGGGAAAACCGCCGCCGATGAGCAGGCCGTCGATCTCGGGCAGGGCCGTGTCGCGCAGCAGGTCCAGCCCCACCAGTTCGACGTTCGCCGCGCGCAGGCTGTCGAGGTCTTCGCCGTAGTAGAAGCCGAAAGCCTGGTCGCGGGCGATGCCGATGCGCACGCGCGTGGCAGGCACCTCAACCTCCCGCTCGGCAGGCAGCGCGAATGCCGGCGCGCTGTCGGCGATGGCGAACAGACGATCCAGATCCACCTGGGCAGCGACGCATTCAGCCACCGTGCGTATGCGGGCGCGCGCAGCCTCCTGCTCGTTGGCGGGCACCAGGCCAAGGTGGCGCTCGGCGATCTGCATCGCCGGGTCAAACTGCACGGCGCCGATCACTGCAACGTCGGTGTAGTGCTCGATGACCGCGCGCAGTTTGGATTCGTGGCGGCTGCCGCCGAGCTGGTTGAGAATCACGCCGGCAATGCGGATGTCGGGATCGAAGGCCTGATAGCCGAGGATCAGCGGCGCCACGCCGCGCGTCATGCCGCGCGCATCGATCACCAGCACCACCGGCGCTGCGAGCAGCTTGGCGAGCGCGGCATTGCTGTTGCTGCCGTCGAGGTCTAGGCCGTCGTACAGGCCCTTGTTGCCTTCGATCAGGCTCAACCGCGCGTCCGAGGAGGCGCGCGCGAACTGCCCCACGATTTCCTCGCGCTGCATCATGTGGAAGTCGAGGTTGTAGCAGGGACGGCCCGACGCCATGCCCAGCCACAGGGGATCGATGTAGTCGGGGCCCTTCTTGAACGGTTGCACGGCATGGCCGCGCGCAGCGAGCGCGGCGGCAAGGCCGAGCGTGAGCGTGGTCTTGCCCGAGGACTTGTGCGCCGCGGAAACGAACACGCGGGGCCTTTCAGCCCCGCGTGTCGTAGGTGTGATGGCTTGCTGCACGCTGCTGCCCGCTCATCCGCCGCGCTTGCCGGCGGACACCATCAATGTTCGAGCTTGGCGACGGTCGCGTCGTCCAGGCTTTCGGGCAGCAGGCGCAGCACCTTCACCGCAAAGGTGGTCACCAGCAGCGCGATGGCAACGCCACCCAGGCCCAGGAAAATCTCGGGCGTGCTGGGGACGTAGTGGTGGATCTGTCCGTCGAAGAAGCTGCTCGACTCCTTGAGCCCCGGGAACATGTCGAGCGGCCAGGCCTGCGCGCCGATGATGGTGACGTACATCTGAGCAATGCCGCCCAGCACGATCATCAGGCAGGCCAGCATGATCCAGCTGCGGCTCTTGCTCAGGCCAGTGAGCAGGATCACCAGCGGAGCCACGCAGCCGATGAGGATCTGGCCGATCCAGAACAGGCTGGTAATGGTGCCGCCATCGCGCAGGATGAAGGCCTCCACCGCGTGGTCCTTGGTGAAGTAGAGGTTGGTCATGTGATAGACAACGACGAAATACAGAGCCGCCGCGACAAAGACCGCCAGCAGGTTCTTCAGTCGCGTCATCACGGCGTCACCCAGCGGGCGCCCGCTCCAGGCATAGGCCGCGGTGAGCACCATCAGGTAGACCGCGAGGCCATAGGCAAAAGACAGGATGATGAACATGGGCGCCAGCATGGACGTGCCATACAAGGTACGCGCGATCAGGAAACCGAACAGCGAGCCGGTACCCGTCGTCAGCACAAGACGCCAGATGAAGGCGGCGGTGCCGGCGGCCTTCGAGTACGATTTCACGCTGCGGTCGAGCATGGTCCACAGGTAGACGCCGACCAGGCCGAAGAAGCCCGAGTAAAGGAAGACGTTCCAGGTGAACATCGACTTGAAGTTGAAGTGCGTCATCGCGACGATCAGGCGGTCGGAGCGGCCCAAGTCGAGCACCAGCACAAGCAGGCCGCCCAGCATCAGGGCCAGCGCCAGGATCGCCGAAAGCGGTGCCAGTGGCTTGTACATCGGCTTGTTGAAGACCGACGCGATGGAAGCCACGTTCAGCGCCCCGGAAGCGGCGACGATCAGGAACACGGCGAACACGTGCGGCAGGCCCCAGACGACCTGGTTGTCCATGCCGGTGACGACGTGGCCGTGGTGGTGCATGTAATTCCAGGACAGGGCGCCGAACAGGACGAACAGGGCCAGGCCTCCGAACAGCAGCCAGTACTTGAGGCTGCTGCCCTCTACTTCGCGGAAGGTGATGCTTGCCATAGTGGTTTAGATTCCGTGATAGCGAACGCCGAGATTCAGGTTCAGGTCGGCGCGCACTTCCTTGGTCGGTATTTCGCGCAGCTTCTTCGAAATCTCGCTTTCGGGGTCGTTCAGGTCACCGAACACCAGCGCATTGTGTCCTGCTGCGGTACAGGCTTCGACGCAGGCGGTGGTACCGTCGCCGCGGTCGACCTTCTGCACGCAGAAAGTGCACGACTCGACGCAACCGATGCCGCGCGGCACGTCGGGCTTCTGGGTGTCGTGGAGGTTTTCGTGCACGAGCGAACGCGCCTTGTACGGGCACGCCATCATGCAATAGCGGCAGCCAATGCAGGTGTGGCGGTTGACCAGCACGATGCCGTCAGCACGCTTGAACGAGGCTCCGGTCGGGCAGACGTCCACGCACGGCGGCTCGGCGCAGTGCTGGCACATCATCGGCAGGTTGGTTTCGTGATGCGTGAGCGGATCCTGCAGCTCGAGTTTGCGGATCCATTGCGGCGCCTGCTTCGGGTGCTTGCTCTCGGCCACAGGCGTCCAGCCGTTTTCAGTGCTGCACGCGGAAACGCACTCGTTGCAGCCCGTCGCGCACTTGG
Organism: Thiobacillus sp.; assembly: GCA_020217265.1. GTDB lineage: Bacteria > Pseudomonadota > Gammaproteobacteria > Burkholderiales > Thiobacillaceae > Thiobacillus. The sequence continues at coordinate 7,578 of JAIWOS010000163.1, forward strand.
TCGAATCGACCAGCATGCCCCAGCGCACCGCACTGCTCGCTGGCTGGTCTTCGGGACGGCCATGCGCTACCTCGACCAACATGACGCCCGGCGCAATCGCCAGGCCAGCCGCCGTGGCACCGGCCACGCTCATGAAGCGGCGGCGTTCAGCCGATGCCGGCTGCGCGTTCTCGGAAGACTTCTGTTTCATAGTGTTCATCGTGCAACCTTGGCCATCTCTTCCGCGCTGATCTTGCTGCCCGCCGTGGCCGCCAGCTTGTGCGCGTAGTGCGCCGATTCGGCATTGAGCGGGTGCATCGCCATCGAGCCCTGCGGCTTGGTGGAATGACAGTCGAAGCAGTCGATCTTGACCGCGGCATAACTGTGGCAGCTGACGCAGAAATCGTCCTTGCTCGCCGCCACGCTGCCGGTCTTTTCGCTGGCGTGGCATTCGATGCATTGCTTGAGGCTGAATTTCTTGGTGCGGATGCCCTCAATCACCGTTTCGTCGCGCTGGTGATTCAGTACCTTCATGTGGTTGCGCCGCATGAATTCGTTGCTCTCGACGCAACGCTCACCCTTGACTGCCTTGACAATCACGGGCTTGGGCGCGCCACCGGTCCGGGCAGGCGCGTCTGCGCCCGCCCAGGCCAGGGCGGCGGCGGTCAGGATGACCGCGCCCAGCGCCACCAGACGTTTCATCTTGCCTGCCACGCTCAGTCACCCATGCCCATGACGATGTAGCCGGTCGGACAGACGTCGGCGCAGATGTGGCAGCCAATGCACTTGCTGTAGTCGGTGTCGACGTAACGGCCCACGGTGGGGTTGTCCTTCTTCTTCACCTTGAACACGGCGGTCTGCGGGCAATACACCACGCAGTTGTCGCATTCGAAGCACTGGCCGCAGGACATGCAGCGCTTGGCTTCATCGACGACGTCCTTTTCCGACAGGGCATGCAGACGCTCTTCGAAGTTGCCGAGCGCGCCTTCCTTGTCGAGCACGGTCACCTCGCGGATGTGGCGCGGCACGTTGGGGAAATGGCCGAGGAACAGCTCGTTGTGCGGGATGATGTGGCGCGCCGAACGGTCTTCGAAGTTGTGCAGGATGTCCTTGCGCTCCGAGGTGCCCCAGATCTGGCCGTGGATCTCGCTGTACTCGTGGCCGGATTCGAGCCACTTGCGGATTTCGTCGAAGTGGTGGACGTCCACCTTGGGACGCTTGTCGAGTTCCTTGCCGGCGAGGAAGGCATCGATGCCGTCGACGGCGATGGAGGCATGGCCGATCGCGGTGGTCAAGAGGTGCGGACGGATGACGTCGCCGCCAACGAAGATTTTCTCGCTGCCGGGGAAGCGATAGTTCTTGTCGGCCTTGATCAGGCCATTGTTGTTGTTGAATTTCTCGAGGCCGGTGAAGTCGACGCCCTGGCCGATCGCGGACACGATCAGGTCGGCAGGCAGGTCGCGCTCGGTGCCTTCGATGATCTTGGTCTGGTTGCCTTCCATCACGAAGTCGGCCACACGCAGCGCGGTGGCACGACCATTGGCGTCAACCACCACGGAAACCGGGGTCACGCCACCGATGATCTCGATGCCTTCCTGCAGTGCGTGTTCGACTTCATGCTTGTTCGCCGCCATTTTGTCCATGGTCGCGCGAGACACCAGCACCACCTCTGCGCCTTCGCGAGCGGAGATGGATGCCACGTCGGAAGCCATGTGGCCGGCGATGACGTTCTCGGGACGCTCATCGTGCGTGCCAGTTTTGGTCACGTTGCCCAGACGGCGGGCGACGGTCGCCACGTCGATCGAGGTATCGCCACCACCGATGACCACCACGCGGTTGCCGACGTGCTGCAGGCGGCCTTCGTTGAAGGCGCGCAGGAAGGCGACGGCGGTCACGCAGTTGGGCGCTTCGGCGCCCGGCACCGGCAGAGGACGGCCCGCCTGGGCGCCCATGGCCATGAAGATGGCGTCGTAGTTCTTGTCCAACTCATCGAAGCTGATGTCGCTGCCGACGCGGGTCTTGAGGCGGGTTTCGACGCCCAGATCGATGATGCGCTTGATTTCGGCATCGAGCATTTCACGCGGGGTGCGGAAGCCCGGGATGCCGTAGCGCATCATGCCGCCAAGCTCCTCGTGTTCATCAAAGATGGTGACCGCGTGGCCGCGCAGGCGCAGCTGGTATGCAGCAGCCAGGCCGGCAGGACCGGCGCCAATCACGGCCACCTTCTTGCCGGTGTCGGCAGCGGTAGTCTCGAATTTCATGTTATTGGCGATACCCCAGTCGCCCACGAAGTGCTCGACAGCATTGATGCCAACGTGATCTTCGACCATGTTGCGGTTACAGCCCGATTCACACGGCGCGGGGCAGACACGACCCATCACACCGGGGAAGGGATTGGCTTCGGTAATGCGGCGGAAAGCGTATTCCTGCCAGCTCACGCCCGC
>JAIWOS010000023.1 GCA_020217265.1 Thiobacillus sp.
GGGCGGCTTCTCGATGCCGCGCACGATGTTCAAGTAACCGCGGATATCCTCGCCGGCCGGGCAGGAGCCCTGGCAAGGCGGCGTGGAGAGCATGTATTCCGGGCATTTGTGCGTCCAGCTCGACTGGAAAATGCGGTCCTGGGACGAACGATAGTTCTTATCGGATTCGCCATCCCTGTAGCGACGCCAAGTCAAGCCTTCAGTTTTTGTGCCTTTGTTTGTCGTGACAGCCATGTTGGTTCTCCTAACGCCTACGTAACTAAAGTTCAATGAAATGCGATCAGTCGGCCTGTTCGGCCACCTCGAGCTTGATCGCCTTGCTAACCAGTTGATGCACCCCGCCGACCATGCTCATGTCGAAGCCGTACTTGGGCAATACCTTGGTAAATTGCGCCTTGCAGATGGCACAAATGGTCGCCATGAAATTGACTTGGTGCTCCTGCACCACGGCGTTCAAAGCGGTGACACGTGGCAACGCTCCCTTGACTCGGACCTCCATCAGATCGTCGGTCAAAAGACCACCGCCACCACCGCAACAGAAGGTCGACTCGTAGATCGTGTCGTCCGCCATGTTGTGGAAGTTGTTCACCACCGACTTGATCAGCTCGCGCGGAATGATGAACTGCCCGCCCGGCATGTCGCCCATGCGCGAGGCGCGCGCGACGTTGCACGAATCGTGGTAGGTCACCACCAGATCATCGTTCTTCGACGGGTCGACCTGGATCTTGCCGGCCTTGATGAGGTCGTTGGTCAGTTCGCAGATGTGCTGCGGCTGCGGGTAATTGTGGTCAAGCTGCTTTTGCAGCTCGATCGAGAAAGGATCGTTGCCGCCGTAGCCGATGCCGGTGAGCGTGTTCCAGAAGCTGTAGGCGACGCGCCAGGCATGGCCGCATTCACCGACCACGATGCGCTTGACGCCGAGCTCCAGCGCAGCGTCGCGGATGCGCATGGCAACCTTGCGCATGGTCTCGTAGTTGCCGTTGAAGAGGCCGAAATTGCCAGCTTCCGATGCGTGCGAAGACAGCGTCCAGTTGATGCCGGCGGCGTGGAAGACCTTGGCGTAGCCAATCAGCGATTCGACGTGCGGCTCGGAGAAGAAGTCGGCCGACGGCGTCACCAGAAGCACCTCGGCGCCTTTGACGTCCATCGGCAGCTTTACCGGTACGCCGGTGTCGGCTTCGATATCCTCTTCCAGACCGAGCAGAGTGTCCTCCAGCGCCGGGCCGGGCAGTCCGAGGTTGTTGCCGATCTTCTGCACCTTCCCCAGGATCTCATTGGAATACTTCTGGCCCATGCCAACGTGGTTCAGGATCTCGCGACCCGCCATGGTGATTTCAGCGGTGTCGATGCCGTAGGGGCAGAACACCGAACAGCGGCGGCATTCCGAGCACTGGTGGTAGTAGCTGTACCAATCGTCGAGCACTTCCTTGCTCAACTCCTTCGCGCCGACCAGCTTGGGGAACAGCTTGCCTGCAGTCGTGAAGTAGCGGCGGTACACCTGGCGCATCAGGTCCTGGCGCGCCACCGGCATGTTCTTGGGGTCGGAGGTACCGAGGTAATAGTGGCACTTGTCGGTACAGGCGCCGCAGTGTACACAGGCGTCGAGAAAGACCTTCAGCGAGCGGTACTTGCCGAGCAGGTCGCCCATCTTGTCGAGTGCGCGTTCCTTCCAGTCCTCGCCCAGCTCGTGCGGATAACCCATGAAATCCTGCACCGGCTTGGGCGCGATGAAGGATTTGGCATGTGCCATCGCACCTTCGCGCAGCTTGGGAATCTCGATGGTGTCCTTGACTTCCGGGATATCAAATTCAGCAGCAGCCACTTACGCGTCCTCTATCCGTACTTGTGTGTTTGCCTGTAACTGGCAAATCAGTTGTTTTGATCCAGGCGGGCCGCCCACGCCGCCACATGGCGGTGTTCGCGCGGATTGTCGGCCTGGTTCCGCGTCGGGCTGAAGAAGACGCCCGGCGCGTGCAGCAGCTTGCTGATCGGGAAAATCACCATCAACAGCGCCACCAGGGCAAGATGGGTCAGGATGATCGGGTCAGTCGGCACCGGCTGCACGTCGAAATACATCAGCCCCATGAAAAATTCTTTGAGCGCGACGATATCGGTGTGCACGACAAATGTCGTCATCATTCCGGTGAGTCCAATCCCAAGCAGCAGCACCAGCATGAGGTAGTCAGACGGGGTGGAAATGTAGCGGACGCGGTCGACCAGGAAACGCCGCGCCAGCAGGCCGGCCAGCCCCACGACCATCATGAAGCTGGCGTACATGCCGAAAGGCTGGATGAAAACAAGCCACTCAGGAATGGTAGGCAGGAAATAACGCAGGTGACGGACCAGCACCAGAAACAGCCCAAAATGGAACAACCAGCCGAACACCCAGATCCACTTGTTCGACTTGAACAGCGACTCGAACAGCACGACTTCCTTGGCCATGCGGTAGACCACGCCGGACTGCGTCGTTGGCGCCGGCGTGGTAGGAATCTTCAACGGCGCGGGGGTGCGGCTGTAGTCGAAAATCTTGTATACCAGGCCAGCCACCAGCAACAGCGTTGCGATGTAGAACACGCCAGCAAAAATCATCGTCAAAGTAGACAAACCCTATCCCCTAACAACGGTGTTTACGAATCGAACGCCCAGAAGCATGTTTGCCCCGCATTCGATTTGGAAACACATCCTTAAATCGAATCGCCCCGGTGGCCCGGGGCGACCCGAGTGTATGACGACTTAGATACAGCCAGTCGGCTTCGGCAGGCCGGCGATCTTACAGGCCTGCTTGGCGGGACCGTAGGGGAACAACTCGTACAGGTACTTGTTGTTGCCTTTTTCGGGGCCAAGTTTCTTGCCGATGGCCTTGGTCAGAACGCGCACTGCGGGAGCGATCTGATACTCGGCGTAGTACTCACGCAGGAAGTTGACGACTTCCCAGTGGTTTTCGGTCAGGTCGACTTTTTCTTCCTGAGCCATGTACTTGGCGATGTCCTCGTTCCACTGCGACAGATCGACCAGATAACCCTCTTCGTCGACTTCGACTTCCTTACCGGCGATGTTCACCATGGGCATAGCAATACTCCTTCTAGATAAAAGTTACAGCCAAGACTGACAGTTGCTGTGTTCCGCGACCAGATCCACAAAACCGCCGTAATCCACGACATTGACACCGTCCAGCACGCGCCCTGCCATGCCGCGCGCAGCCAGATCGGGACCGAGTGCGTAAATCTTGAGGTCAGCCTGTGCTGCCTGGATTTTCGCCGCCGCCGCGCTGCCTTTCGTTGCCGCGTAGACCGCGTCTTCGATCAGCAGAACAGCAGAACCTTTGGTGGCCAGGCGCAGGCAGCTGTCAAGCGTGCTGCGCTCAGTGGCCGATTTATTCACGATATGCAGCATGAGTATCCCCTTAGAAGCTGATCACGACATCCTGCTCGGCCATGAGATTCTTCATCTCCTCGTCCGACAGAACGGTCACGTCGACAATCAGGTCATCCTCAGTCAGGCCACGCGCATCCATTGAGGTTTTGTCGACATAGAGTTTTTCGATGTCGTAACCTTCCAGCGCACGGTAGGTCTTGGAGAAATCCTTGACCTCGATGCCTTTGGTGTCCATGCCTTTCATCAGCTGATACACACCATCGTCGGTGAACACCAGACTCACGTCCTGGTCGAAAGCCGCCGTAATCAGCACCACTTCCAGACCTTCCAGCGCATACACGGTACCGTGCGGCGCCTTGCGGTTCAGGAACATGAATTTCTTGACGATGCCGGAGCCGTCGTCGTCCATATCCATATCGCTCATCTCGCTATTCCTCAATCACCGAACGTCACGAGACGATCGTACTGAATACCCATTTCCACCAGCTGACCCAAACCCGAAATGCGGAAACCCGGGGCCAGCAACTCATCCTTGATGCCGCGGCGCAGCGCTGCAGCAACGCACACCACGAGATCGATGCCATGATCTTCAGCCAGTTTGGACCAGCGCGCAGTGACGTTGCGATCGTCCTGTGGTGGCTCAGCCATGCGTGTCGAGTTGTTCACGCCATCATGGTAGAAAAAAATACGCGGAACCTTGTGACCCTTCTCGATCGCCGTACGTGCGAAAAGATAAGCGGAGTCACTGGCCTGATGGTTATAAGGCCCTTCATTGATCAGAATGCCGAATTGCATGGCTTGCTCAAACTCCGAAAAATGCGTCGTTGTTATTCATCAAACAACCGCCGAGGGAAACCCCCTCGGCGGATGCGACCACCGCTATCCGAACACTCAGAAGCGGATGTGTGCCGATGCGTTCAGGTTGTAACGACCGCCACGCCAGTTGTCGATGTGGTACTTGGTGAAGGGCAGACCGGTCTTCTCGAAGAACGCGGGCCAGCCGATGCGATCAATCCAGTCGATCATACGCTCCCAAGGCTTGCCGTCGGCCTTGTAGGTGGCGAGAATCTTCTTAACCACTTCGGCAACCTCTGGCCAGCGAGGCGCATTGTTAGGCAAGCCTGCAGCCACCAGCTTGTGGAAGGTCGGCTTGGAACGGGCGTTCGAGTTTTTGCCACCCACCCAGATTGCGATCTTGGAGTGTTCTGGGTCGTTGATCTGCATCGGCGGGCAGGGCGGGAAGCAGGCACCGCAGCAGATGCACTTCTTCTCGTCGACTTCCAGCGAGGGTTTGCCATTCACCAGCGCAGGACGGATCGCCGCAACCGGGCAGCGAGCCACAACGGAGGGACGCTCACACACGTTGGCAACCAGATCGTGGTTGATCTTCGGCGGCTTAGTGTGCTGGACGATGATGGCGATGTCGGCCTGGCCGCCACAGTTGATTTCGCAGCAAGAGGTGGACAGCTTGACGCGGTTGGGCATCTCGCACTTGACGAAATCGTCGTACAGCTCGTCCATCAGCGCCTTGACCACGCCGGAGGCGTCTGTGCCAGGGATGTCGCAGTGCAGCCAGCCCTGGGTGTGAGCGATCATCGAGACAGAGTTGGCTGTACCGCCGATGGGGTAGCCTTTATCGGACAGCGCCTTGATCAGCGGCTCGACCTTGGAGCCGTCGGCCACCATGTATTCGATGTTGGAACGCGCAGTGAAACGCACATAGCCGTCACCGTATTGATCGGCGATATCAGCCAGTTCGCGGATGGTGTAGTGATCCATCTGACGCTGGGTGCCGGCCTTGACCGTCCAGATTTCATCGCCAGACTCAGCACGGTGGTACAACACACCCGGTTTCGGATGGCTGTGGAAAACCCACTTGCCATAGTTCTTCACCATCACGGGGTGCATGTAGGGCATCGGATCCGGCGCACCGGATTCGATGGGCTGACGTAGTTCTGCCATTTTGTTCTCCAACTCTGAATTTAATGCGCCGGGGCCGACCTGCGCCGGCACCCGGGGTTATGCGAAATTTAGGCGGCGGACTGCTTGTACTCGTTCCACTTCTCGACTTGCTCATCCCAGTCGTCGGAGCGGAAGTAGGGGTTGGAACGCGGCTGGCTGATCATGTTGGGATCGACCGGAATGTCCAGACCTTCGAGGAAGTTGGTCAGGCCGATACGCTCGATCATTTCGCCGGTACGCTCGTGCTCCAGCGCATTTTCAGCGAAGAAGTCGAGGATGTTGCGCGCCAGCTCGTTCAGCTTCTCGAAATCCTCGTCGGACTCGAGCTTCATGAACGGGATGACGACGGTGCCCATGGTGGCGCCGATCTTCAGCACGCCCTTGCCGCCGACCAGGATCGACACGCCCTTGTCGTTACCGGGCAGCAGGCCGCCAGGAATGACGTTCAGGCAGTGCATGCAGCGCACGCAGTTCTTGTTGTCGATGCACATCGTCTGGCCGTTGCCGAGGTTGGCGGCCGAGACGTGCTCGCTGGCGGCGAACTTGCCGGTTTCGACCAGGGTGATGGCCTTGGTCGGGCACTTGCTGATGACGTCGTTGACGAGGTCATTCATGCCGTGCTCTTTCATGTAGTCCTGAACCTGCGCCTCATTGACGCGAATGTTGTCGCGCCAGGTGCCGATGGTGGCCATGTCGGAACGCTGGATCGCGTTGACGCAGTCGTTCGGGCAACCGGAGAACTTGAACTTGAACTTGTAGGGCAACGACGGGCGGTGCATGTCGTCCAGGTTGTTGTTGATGACCGTGCGCAGCGCCTTCGCTTCGTCGTAGCACGACATTTCGCAGCGAGCCGCACCCACGCAGGACATCGAGGTGCGCAGCGCAGGGCCGGCGCCACCCAGGTCGAAGCCCATTTCATTGAATTCGTCGAAAGCCTTCTGGACGTTTTCGGTCTTGATGCCCTGGAACATGATGTCACCAGACTGACCATGGAAGGCGATCAGACCCGAACCGCCGGTGGCCGACCAGACGTCGCACATCTTGCGCAGAAGGTCGGAGGTGTAGTGCATGCCGGCAGGCGGCTGAACGCGCAAGGTGTGGAATTCAGCAGCTTCCGGGAATTGGGGGTTGCCGTTTTCGTCCTTGAGCTCAGTGAAACGGGGGATCACGCCACCACCGTAACCGAACACGCCGACCGTACCGCCCTTCCAGTAACCGAACTTGGTCCTGTACGAGGTTTCCAGTTGCCCCATCAGGTCAACCATCATGTCATTCTCTTTAGCCAGACGCTTGAGGCCGGTCACGAAGCTGGGCCACGGGCCTTTCTCGAGCTCGTCCAGATTAGGGGTTTGGTGCATTTGCTTCGCCATTTTTCTCTCCTAGAACATTTCGAAATGCCCGTTCAGCAGGCAGCTTAACGGTATCCCATCATCGTATTGGGTTAAATCACCCACTGCCATCATTCTCATGGGTAAAACGACCTCCCCATCGCGGTAGTCTTTAACCTACCCAAAAGGAGTAGGCCGTTTTCCCCAATGCGGTAATGCCTCGTTGCATCAATCGGTGAGACATTCATGTCGACCACAGGAATCGATAAGAGTATTAAAATATTGTTGCAAACGCAAGCCCTTGCGCTTAACAGGGTTGATTTGGCGCTGTTATGCCCCAAGTCAAAAAACTGGAATACAAGTGCCTGACGTTGAATCTAATGTGGCGCCCTGACAGTTGCGCTCAAGACCAGTCGACCTAACGGATTATTCATGCCAGAGATCACCCCGATCGACAAAATGCGCCTGCCTTTCGGCGGCCAGGAAATCGAATTCCAGCACCTGACCCACGAGTCGGGCGGCGTCCCTTTCCTGCGCGTGCGCATTCGCGAAAACAAGCGCTTCACTATTTTCGACGTTGACCCGGTCAGCGCGGCAAAATGGGCGGAACTGATGGCCAACTGGGCTCGGACGCACGCCGGAGACGCGCCGTGAGCTGGGGGTGGCCCGAAACCAAGCCCGAAGAATACGTCGCCCGCATGATCGACCTGCAATTCGACCTGGTCGGCAGCACGATTCCGGTTGAAAACGCTCAACTGCTGAGCGACGCCCTTCTGGCGGTGCTTCCCTGGCTGGGCGAGGATGCTGGCAGCGGCATCCAGCATCTTAAAGGTGCGGAAACCAACAGCGGTGACGCCACGCTCAATATCAACCGGCGTACCAAGCTGTATTTGCGCGTTCCCAAAGCGCGCGTCGCCGATATGCAGCAGTTGACCGGAAAGACGCTCAACCTTGCGGGCCACCCGCTGCAGATCGGTACGTTCAAGACCCGCGAGTTCAGCCCATTTGCCAACATTTACGCGCACTTCGTTGACACTGGCAGCGCCACTGAAGAACAATTCGTGCAGGACGTGATGCGCGAGCTGGATGGCCGCTTCCAGTTGCGCTGCGGTTTCATCTGCGGCAAACAGCAAACCTTGCAAAGCGCCCACGGCCCGCTGACCGGCTACAGCCTGATGCTGCACGACGTGCCGCCTCACAAATCGCTGCAACTGCAGGATGAGGGCATGGGGCGCAACCGCCTGCTGGGCTGCGGAATTTTCATCCCGCACAAATCTATCGCGCCGGTGGTTCCGGCGGTACTTTGAAACCTGATGCCTATATCCGGGCAATTCTTTAATCAACCCAAACTGAAAGGAGTAAACATGTCTTATGTTGTGAACGGCGAAGAACTTGAAACCGGCGAAGAGGACTTCCTGCTTGAAGCCAACTTCAGCGACGACGTTCCCCCGGTGATCGCCGCCAACGAGAAGATCACGCTGACCGACGAGCACTGGCTGGTCATCAACTACATGCGCGACAAGTACAAGGAAGACGGCCACACCCCGAACTTCCGCAACATGCTTGCCGAAATGGAAGAACTCCATCCCGGCACAGACTGGAAGAAAAAGCTCTATGAACTCTTTCCCAATCAACCGGCTCGCCAGGCAGCCCGCATTGCCGGCCTGACCAAGCCTTACGGCAAGGGCGGCTACTGAGCCCGCGCCTGTCGCGACACGGAAACGGGCAGCGGAAACCGCTGCCCGTTTTTGCCTGAGTTCCACCCCCCGGCTACTTGTATGTTTTCCAGCACTCTCGTCTCCACCGAAGATCTGGCGGCCCACCTGCACGATCCCAACTGGGTCGTGTTCGATTGCCGCTTTACCCTGAGCGACCCCGAATCCGGCCGGCAGGCCTACGACAAGACGCATATCCCAAATGCCCGCTACGTGAACCTGGACCAGGATCTGTCGGCTCCCATGGGTGAGGCCACCGGCCGGCATCCGCTGCCCGACCCGCGCACGCTCACCGAGAAGCTTTGCGCGTGGGGCGTGGGCGTCAACAAGCAGGTGGTGGTGTACGACGACAGCTACGGCTCGATCGCCTGCCGCATGTGGTGGATGCTGCGCTGGCTGGGCCACCCCGGCGTGGCGCTGCTCGACGGCGGCTTCCCCAAGTGGACGCGCGAAAAGCGCCCGCTCGAAGCCACTGTGCCGGAGCCACGCAAGGCTGCCTGCGCCTGCCTGCCCGAAGCCACGCAGATCGCCACAGCCGAGGACGTGCTGCGGGCTTCGCGCACGGGCGACGCACTCATCCTCGACGCCCGTTCCGACCGTCGCTTCAGCGGCGAATACGAGCCTGTCGATCCGGTCGCGGGCCACGTGCCCGGCGCGATCAACATGCAGTTCGAGGACAACCTCGACGTGGACGGCACCTTCCTGCCGCCCGAGGCCCTGCGTGAGAATTACCAGGCATTGCTGAACGGCAGGCCGGCCTGGCAGGTCATTCACATGTGCGGTTCGGGCGTCACCGCCTGCCACAATGTGCTGGCGATGGAAATCGCCGGTCTGCCCGGCTCCCGCCTGTATCCCGGTTCCTGGAGCGAGTGGATCACCGATCCGTCCCGCCCCGTCGCCACAGGAGAATAGATCATGGTCAAACCCGTCAGAGTCCGTACCGTCTGGTTCAAAAAGGACGGCGAGCGCAGTCCCGAGGAAATCGCCACCGCGGTCGCCTCGACGACCTGGCGCGTCGCCGACAAGGCCGTCGACAACCTCGGCCGCGAGAACTACGACATCATCACGCCGGCGCGCGGCTTCAAGCTGATCGCCGAATTCGTCGCCTTCCTCACGCACTACTGCGACCGCATGGCCTACGCCACGCTCACGCCCGAACGCCGCGTCGCCGTGCTGCAGGCCATCGCCAACCGACTGGGCGAGGTGATGGAGGAAAACATCATCAGCGTGGTCGGCCCCGACCCCAGCCGCAACTACAAGGCCGAGTTCATCGACTTCCTGAATCGCCGCTTCGCCGACTACGCCGAGTTCGAGTTCCCCGACGACGAGAAGGCGAGCTTTCCCGCGCTGCGCTTCCTCGGACTGCAAATCCGCGAGGAAATGGGCGACGACGACAAGACCTGGATCATGGACCAGATCATGGACATCGAAATGCCTGAGATGATGGGCACGGTGCGGAAGAGCTTCAAGGGCCTGCTGTCGGACGCGCCGGTCAAGCGCGGCTTCGGCTCGCCCGACATGCTGCCACCGGAGTAAAGGCACGCATGGGCAACCCCTTCGACCTCGCCGACGACAGCGCGTACCGCGCCTGGCGCGACGCCAAGCTCGCCGCCTATCCGCGCCGCGTCGAGGAGCTGATCGTGCCGCTCGCCGATCCGCGGCATTTGTCGGCCACGGAAATCGCCGCGCTCGCGTCCGCCTGCGCGCGCGCCAACCTGGCGATCTATAGCGCGCCGCACCTGCCTGCCGCCGACAAGTCGCTGGCGCTGGCGCTCGGCCGTCAGCTCGGGCTGGAACGCCTCGAAGGCAACTACCTCGCCGACGAAGACGGGCTGTCCAGCATCACGCCCAGCGAGGACGAAACCCAGGTGCGCGGCGACTTCATCCCCTACACGCACAAGCCGATCAACTGGCACACCGACGGCTACTACAACACGTCCGACCGCCGCATACTCGGCATGACGCTGCACTGCGCGCGGGATGCCGAAGCAGGTGGCGAGAATGCATTGCTGGACCACGAAATCGCCTACATCCAACTGCGCGACGCCAACCCGGAGCACATCGACGCGCTGATGCAGCCGGACGCGATGACCATTCCGGCCCGCATGGACGAGGCCAGCGTCGCCCGGGCAGAGCAGAGCGGGCCCGTGTTCTCGGTCGATCCCGCCGAAGGATTCCTGTACATGCGCTACACCGCGCGCACGCGATCCATCGCCTGGCGCAGCGACGCACGCACCCAGGCCGCGGTGAAGACGCTCGCCGACATCCTCGCCGGCTCGGAGTACGTCCTCACCGCGCGCCTCACCCCCGGCACGGGCCTCGTCTGCAACAACGTGCTGCACACCCGCAGCGGATTTTCCGATTCGCCGGGCAGGCGCCGCCTGCTCTACCGCGGCCGCTACTACGACCGTCTGCGTTTCGACCGGGCACCGGCGACAGCCGCCGCCTAGCAGGAACGGTTAAAATACCGGCCTTCTTTTCCGGCCGGCGCCGCCATGCAGCTACTTGCCCTCGGGGTCAATCACCACACCGCACCGCTCGCGATCCGCGAGCAGGTGGCGTTCGGCCCCGAAAAACTGGTGCACGCGCTGCACGACCTGACGCAAAGCCAGCGCGCGTCCGAAGCCGCCATTCTCTCCACCTGCAACCGCACCGAACTGTATTGCAACGCCGCCTCGGCCGACGCGGTCACCGACTGGCTGGCCGATTTTCACCGCATCGAACGGCGCGAGCTCGCTCCCTATCTCTACGCGCTGCCGCGCGAGCAGGCCGCGCAGCACGCCTTCCGCGTCGCCGCCGGGCTCGATTCGATGGTGCTGGGCGAAACCCAGATCCTCGGTCAGATGAAGCAAGCGGTCGCCACCGCCGAGGAGGCCGGCACGCTTGGCCTCCTGCTGCACAAACTCTTTCAACGCACCTTCTCGGTCGCCAAGGAAGTGCGCACCAGCACCGAGATCGGCGCCAATTCGGTATCGATGGCCGCCGCCGCGGTGCGGCTCGCCGAGCGCATCTTCCCCAGCATCAAGGAGCAGTCCTGCCTCTTCATCGGCGCCGGCGAGATGATCGAACTGTGCATCACGCATTTCGCCGCCCAGCATCCGCGCCGCATGACCGTGGCCAACCGCACCGCGGAACGCGCGCGCCCGCTGGCCGAACGCTTCGGCGCCGGCGTGATCCCGCTCACCGCCCTGCCCGACGAAATCGCCGCCTACGACATCGTCGTCACCTCCACCGCGAGCCCGCTGCCGATTCTGGGCAAGGGCATGCTCGAGCGCGCCATCCGGCAGCGCCGCCACCGCCCCATCTTCATCGTCGACCTGGCCGTGCCGCGCGACGTGGAAGCCGAGGTCGCCCACATGGACGACGTCTTCCTCTACAGCGTCGACGATCTTGGCCAGGTGGTGAAGGAAGGGATGGACAACCGCGTGGCACAGGTCGCGCAGGCCGAGGCGATCATCGAAACCAGCGTCGAGCAGTTCGTGCACTGGATGGAGGGCCGCGAGCTGGTGCCGCTGATCCGCGCCCTGCGCGACAATGCCGAACGCCACCGCCGCCACGAACTCGAGAAGGCGCAGAAGGCGCTGGCACGCGGCGACGACCCGCACACCGTCATCGACGCCCTCGCCCACGCGCTGTCCAACAAGCTGCTGCACGCGCCCACCCACGCGCTCAATCACGCCGCGCACGGCGAGCGCGAGCAGCTCGCCCGCCTCGTCAGCCAGCTCTACGGACTGCATCGCGAATGAAAGCCTCGCTGGCGGACAAGCTCGCTCGCGCCGACGAGCGGCTGGTCGAGCTCGACGCGCTGCTGGCGCAGCCGGAGATTGCCGGCGACATGGACAGCTTCCGCAAGCTGTCGCGCGAGCGCGCCGAGCTCGACCCGGTGGTCGCGCTGTATCGCCAGTACCGGCAGGTCGAGGCCGACCAGAAAACCGCGCAGGAGATGCTCGCCGACCCGGCCCTGCGTGAACTGGCCGAAGCCGAACTCGCCGACGGCGCCGCCCGCATCGCAGCGCTCGAAACCGAATTGCAGACCGCGCTGCTGCCGCGTGACCCCAACGACGAGCGCAACATCTTCCTGGAAATCCGCGCCGGCACCGGGGGCGACGAATCCGCGCTGTTCGCCGGCAACCTGCTGCGCATGTACACGCGCTACGCCGAACGGCAGGGCTGGAAGGTCGAGATCGTCTCGGAAAACCCCGGCGAAGTCGGCGGCTACAAGGAAGTCATCGTGCGCATCGTCGGCCCGGGCGCGTATTCACGATTGAAGTTCGAATCCGGCGGCCACCGCGTGCAGCGCGTGCCGGAAACCGAATCGCAGGGCCGCATCCACACCTCGGCCTGCACCGTGGCGGTGATGCCCGAAGCCGACGAAGTCGGCGACGTCGTCATCAACCCCGCCGACCTGCGCATCGACACCTTCCGCGCCTCCGGCGCAGGCGGCCAGCACATCAACAAGACCGACTCCGCCATCCGCATCACCCATATTCCCACCGGACTGGTGGTCGAATGCCAGGACGACCGTTCGCAGCACCGCAACCGCGCGCAGGCGATGAGCGTGCTCGCCGCGCGACTCAAGGACCGCGAACTGCAGGCGCAGCAGGCCGCCGAGGCGAGCACGCGCAAGAGCCTCGTCGGCAGCGGCGACCGCTCCGACCGCATCCGCACTTACAACTTCCCGCAGGGGCGCGTCACCGACCACCGCATCAACCTCACGCTCTACAAGATCGACGCGATGATGGACGGCGACCTCACCGAACTCCTCGACGCGCTGGCCGCCGAGCACCAGGCCGAACAACTGGCGCGCCTGTCGGGCGAGGCCTGAGCCCTTGTACGCCGAATCCGGAAACGTCGCCCAACTGCTGGGGGGCGCCACCGCACGCATCGCGGCGTCGCTCGGCCTCGACCCGCGCGACGCGCGGCTGGATGCGCGTGTGCTCGCCGCCTTCGTCTGGGACGTCAGCCCCGCCTGGCTGATCGCGCACGACCGCGACACCCCGGACGCCGAGGCTGTCGCCCGCTACCGGCAACTCGTCGAACGCCGCGCGGCCGGCGTGCCCGTCGCCTACCTCGTCGGCGAGCGCGAATTCCACGGGCGAGCGTTCCACGTCACGCCCGACGTGCTGATTCCGCGTCCCGACACCGAACTGCTGGTCGAGCGCGCGCTCGCCGCCCTGCCGCCCGAGACATCCGCCAGCGTGCTCGATCTCGGCACCGGCAGCGGCTGCATCGCCGTCACCCTGGCGCTGGAACGCCCGCGCGCGCGCGTCGTCGCCGTGGACCGTTCGCCCGCCGCGCTCGCCATCGCCGCCCGCAACGCCGCGGCGCTG
>JAIWOS010000222.1 GCA_020217265.1 Thiobacillus sp.
CGGCCTCCAGCGCGCGCAGGCTGGTCGTGCCCACCGCCACCACGCGGCCGCCGCGCGCGCGGGCAGCGGTGATGGCATCCACCGTGGCCGGCGGGATCGTGTAGCGCTCGCTGTGCATCTTATGATCCGCCACCGCGTCCACCCGCACCGGCTGGAAGGTGCCGGCGCCACCGTGCAGCGACACCCGCGCGGTGCGCACGCCGTGCTCGGCGCGCGCCTCGCACATCGCCTCGTCGAAGTGCAGGCCGGCGGTGGGCGCGGCCACCGCGCCGGGCTGGTTGGCGTAGACCGTCTGGTAACGCGCTTCGTCGTCCGCGGTCGGCGCGTGTTCGATGTAGGGCGGCAGCGGTAGCCGGCCCAGCGCATCGAGCACGTCGAGCACCGGGCGCGGAAAACGCAGCCGGGTCAGATCGTCCTGCCGCGCCAGCACATCCAGTGGGGTGCCGTCCGCCAGCAGAATGCGGGAACCGGGTTTGGGCGCGTGGCTGGCGCGGATGAAAGCCAGCGCCTCGAATTCCTCCGTGACCCGCTCCACCAGCAGTTCGACCTTGCCGCCGCTATCCTTCTGTCCGAACAGGCGCGCCTTGATCACGCGGGTGTCGTTCAGCACCAGCAGGTCATCGGGGCGCAGCAGCGCAGGCAGGTCGGCGAACTGCCGGTCATGGCAGGCGCCTGCGGCATCCACGTGCAGGAGCCGGCTCGCGCCGCGGGTGGCGGGCGGGAACTGGGCGATGAGCTCGGGGGGAAGGTCGAAGTCGAAATCGGCGACACGCATGGGGCGCGATTATAGCCGTCGCCTTGCCCGGCCCCGGCGGCTTGGGCCATAATGCGCGGCTTCCGTGCCGGCGCGTTCGCGACCGGCGCCTTTAGCCCAGGTGGCGGAATCGGTAGACGCAGCGGATTCAAAATCCGCCGCCGCAAGGTGTGGGGGTTCGAGTCCCCCCCTGGGCACCAGGATATCCCCGACATTACTTCATTGGTGCAGCGCGCACCGCTTTGGCGTTCGGGCACCGTTGGGGTGCATTTCGTCCATGGCGCCCGGGGGTTTTCGCCCGATTCCACGGCGCCGCGCCCGATGCGCCCGGCGTGTCACAAGCAAATCACAGGCTTTTCCTATAGTGGGTAGTTGACGGCCAGCTGTGGCATAGCCGTTGCTAGGTGACGCTTGAGCGATGGACGGAAGAGGAGAGGGCGATGTCGGCAGTGCAGGCAAGGCGCGAAACGATGGTCGGGGGGCCGTTGCACCGGCCGGTGTGCCGCAGTTTGCGGGCGCACCAGCAGGCGATGGCGACAATGCACATGCGTACGCTGTTCGAAGCAGACCCGGCGCGCTTCGAGCGCTTTTCCATCCAGGTGGGCGACCTGCTGCTGGACTACTCCAAGAATCGCATGACCGACGAGACGATGCGGCTGCTGCTGGAAATGGCCGAGGAGGCCGACGTGGCGGGCTGGCGCGAGCGCATGTTCCGGGGCGACAAGATCAACCACACCGAGAACCGCGCGGTGCTGCACACGGCCTTGCGCAACCGCAGCAACGCGCCGGTGTGGGTCGACGGCGAAGATGTGATGCCCAAGGTCAATGCAGTGATCGAGAAGATGGGCGCTTTCGCCGAACGGGTGCGCAGCGGCGACTGGCGCGGCTACACCGGCGAGCGCATCACCGACGTGGTGAATATCGGCATCGGCGGTTCGGACCTCGGCCCGCAGATGGTTTATCAGGCCTTGAAACCCTACCGCCACCCACGCCTCAAGCTGCATTTCATTTCCAATGTGGACGGCGCGCACGTGAAGGAAACGCTGGAGGCGCTGAACCCGGAGACGACCATGTTCATCGTCTCGTCCAAGACCTTCACCACGCAGGAAACCATGATCAATGCGCATACCGCGCGTGACTGGTTTCTGGCGCAGTCGCAGGCGGAAAAGCACATCGCGCGGCATTTCGTCGCGGTGTCGACCAACCGGGACGCGGTGACCGGCTTCGGCATCGATCCGGCCAACATGTTCGAATTCTGGGACTGGGTGGGTGGCCGCTATTCGCTGTGGTCGGCGATCGGGCTGTCGATCGTGCTGGCGGTGGGGGCTGAGCGCTTCGTCGAGCTGCTGGAAGGCGCGCACGAGATGGACGAGCATTTTCGCCACGCGCCGCTGGCTGAGAACATGCCGGTGATCCTGGCCATGCTGGGCATCTGGTACAACAATTTCTTCGGGGCCGAGTCGCACGCCATCCTGCCCTACGACCATTACCTGCGCAGCCTGCCAGCGTATCTGGAGCAGGCCGACATGGAGTCGAACGGCAAGTCGGTCGATCGCGACGGCAGGCTCGTCGACTACGCGACCGGGCAGATCATCTGGGGCGCGACCGGCATCAACGGCCAGCATGCTTTCTACCAGCTGCTGCATCAGGGCACGCGCCTGATCCCGGCCGATTTCATCGTGTCGCTCGAACCGCACACGCCCGACATGCAGGCGCATCACGACATTCTCATCGCCAACTTCCTGGCGCAGACCGAGGCGCTGATGCGCGGCCGCACGCTGGAAGAAACCCGTGCGCAGACCGGTCAGGCGGCGCCACACAAGGTGTTCGAGGGCAACCATCCGTCGAACGCGATCCTGTTGCGCAAACTGACACCGCACGCGCTGGGGATGCTGATCGCGCTGTATGAACACAAGATCTTCGTGCAGGGCGTGATCTGGAACCTCGATTCCTACGACCAGTGGGGTGTGGAACTCGGCAAGCAGCTCGCCAGCCGCATCTTGCCCGAGCTGCACGCCGACGCGCCGGTGGCCGGGCACGACGCCTCGACCAACGCGCTCATCAATGTCTATCGCCGCATGAGTCAGCCGCGCGCCGGACACTGACTTATAGTTCAACCATGGAGCTGATCGCGGGCGATATCGGGGGCACCAAAAGCTGGCTGGTCTGGATGCGGGACGGGGCGGCGCCGCCGCGTTTCGAGCACGTCTATCCCAGCGCCGCGTTCGAGTCGGGCGAGGCCTTGCTGCGACGCTTCATCGCCGACGCCGCGCAGCCGGTTCGTCCCGACACGCTGACGCTGGCGCTGCCGGGGCCGCTCGACGCGCAGCGTGTCTCGCTCACCAATCTCGATTGGACGCTGGACGCCGGCGAACTCGGCCGTGCGCTGTCGATTCCCCGGGTCCGCTTCGTCAACGACTTCCAGGCCCAGGCCGCCGGCGTCGCCACCCTGGGCGCGGATGACGTGCTCACCCTGAATGATGCACCGGCGCAGGCGGGCGGCGTGCGCGCGATCACCGGCGCCGGCACCGGGCTGGGGCTGGCGTTCATGACGCCGGGGTGCGACGGGGAATACGTCGGCCACGCCAGCGAAGGCGGTCATGCGGATTTCGCCCCGGCCAACGCGCTGCAATCGCGTCTGCTCGATTTCCTGCGCGCGCGCCACGGCCACGTGTCGTGGGAGCGCGCGCTCTCCGGCGCCGCCTTCGGCGACCTCTACAGTTTTTGCTGCCGCGAATTCGGTCAGCCGCAGCCCGGCTCGC
>JAIWOS010000092.1 GCA_020217265.1 Thiobacillus sp.
GCGCGGCGCGACACGACGACGTTGTTGCGCTTGCGGTCGAGCTTGATGACCTTGAATTCCATTTCCTTGTATTCGTAGGGCGTGGTGTCCTTCACGGGGCGCATGTCGACCAGCGAACCCGGCAGGAAGGCGCGCAGGCCGCCCACCAGCACCGTGAGACCGCCCTTGACCTTGCCCTGCACCATGCCGGTGACGATGCGGCCTTCGTTCATCGCCGCTTCCAGATCCAGCCACGCGGCCAGCTTCTTGGCGCGCTCTCGCGACAGCTTGGTGGCGCCGAAGCCGTCTTCGATGGATTCGATGGCCACGGCCACGAAGTCGCCGACCTTGGCTTCGATCTCGCCCTGGTCGTTCTTGAATTCCTCGATGGGAATCAGGCTCTCGGACTTGAGGCCGGCGTTCACCGTCACGAAATTGTTGTCGATGCCGACGATTTCGGCGGTGATGACTTCACCCTGGCGCATTTCCTGATGCGAGAGCGACTCCTCGAAGAGGGCGGCAAAGCTTTCGCCGGAAGCGGGGGTGGAGGAAGCGGTAGCAGTAGACATTAAAGAAACCTTTGGGTCCGCCGGTGAGGACGGGGTTGGTTGCACATCGCCATCCCGCGGGCGCGGGACCGGCACTCAGTTGCCTTGTCGCTTGCGGTGATACTTCAGGACCGCCTGCACCGCCGCTTCGATCCCCAAGTGGGTCGTGTCGAGCAGCAGCGCATCCGGCGCGGGCCTCAAGGGCGCAACGGCACGCGCGGTATCGCGCGCGTCGCGGGCCTGCATATCCGCAACAAGGGCCGACAGACTAGCAGAGTTCCCCTTTTCGATCAACTGCTTATAGCGCCTCTCGGCGCGGGCCTCGGCGCTCGCGGTCAGAAAGACCTTGGTGCCCGCATCCGGGAAGATCACCGTGCCCATGTCGCGCCCGTCGGCGACGAGGCCCGGCAGCTGGCGGTAGGCCCGCTGGCGCTCCAACAGGGCGGCACGCACGGCGGGCAGCGCCGCCACTTTCGAGGCTCCTTCGCCCACGGCTTCGGCACGGATGGCGTCGGTCACGTCTTCGCCTGCGAGCCACACCCGGCCAGCGTCGAAACGCGCGGGCAAGGCCGCTGCCAGGTTCGCCACCGCGGCTTCGTCCGTGAACGCCACGCCGGACTTCATCGCCGACAGCGCCGTCAACCGGTACAGCGCGCCGCTGTCGAGAAAATGAAACCCCATCGCGCGGGCAACGCGTTCGGCGACGGTGCCCTTGCCCGAGGCGGACGGGCCGTCGATGGTGATGACCGGAATCGCGCTCACTTCACCACCTCCGAGAACACCTTGAAATACTCGGGAAAGGTCTTGTTCACGCACGCCGGGTCGTTGATGCGGACCGGCACGCCGCCCAGCGTCACCAGCGACAGGCACATCGCCATGCGGTGGTCGTCGTAGGTGTCGATGACGGCGTTGGGCGTCAGCGTTTGTGGCGGTGTGATGCGTATGAAATCCGCACCCTCTTCCACGGTCGCGCCGACTTTGCGCAGTTCGGTCGCCATCGCCGCGATGCGGTCGGTTTCCTTCACCCGCCAGCTGGCGATGTTGGCAAGCGTCGTCGTGCCGTCGGCAAACAGCGCAGCCACCGCCAGCGTCATCGCCGCGTCGGGGATGTGATTGCAGTCAAGCTCGATCGCATTCAAGCGACCGCTTGCAGGCGCTCGCGCCTCGATCCAGTTCGGCCCCATCGTGATCTGCGCGCCCATGCTCGCCAGCGCGTCGGCAAAGCGCACGTCGCCCTGCACGCTCTCGGCGCCCACGCCCTCGACCCGCACCGGGCCGCCGCCGATGGCACCCGCCGCGAGGAAATACGACGCCGACGAGGCATCGCCCTCGACCCAGATTTCGCCGGGGCCGGTGTAACGCGCATCCGCCGGGACGGTGAAGCGCGTCCAGCCGTCCTGTTCGATGCGCACGCCAAAACGGCGCAGCATTGCCAGCGTGATGCCGATGTAGGGTTTGGAAATCAGCTCGCCGTCGATGTCGATGTGCGTGGTTTTTTGCAGCAGCGGCAGCGCCATCATCAGGCCGGTAAGAAATTGGCTCGACACGTTGCCGCGCACGCGCGTGGTATCGCCCGCGACCTCGGCGGGGTGGATGTGCAGCGGCGGGTAGCCCGCCTGGCCGAGGTAATCGATCTTCGCGCCCAACAGGCGCAGCGCATCGACCAGATCGCCGATGGGGCGCTCGTGCATCCGCGCCACGCCCTTCAGCACATAGTCGCCACCCGCCAGAGCGCAGGCGGCGGTCAGCGAGCGAAAGGCCGTGCCCGCGTTGCCGAGAAAGAGTTCCGCCTGCTTCACGGGAAAGGTGCCGCCCACGCCGGTGATCGCGTAGTCATCCGTTTCGCCGATCCGTTCGACGCCCACGCCCAGCGTGCGCAGCGCGTCGAGCATCACCCGCGTGTCGTCGGAATCGAGCAGCGCCCGCACCTGCGTCGTGCCGCCGGACAGGGCGGCGAGCAGCAGCACGCGGTTGGAAATGCTTTTGGAACCTGGCAGGCGCACCGTGCCGCGAGCCGCCTGTGCGGCGGGAAGGTCGAGAAAATCCATCAAACGTCCTGAGTGTTCATCCAGCGTTCGCGCGCTGCGCGCGCACGCGCAAAAGTCGCCTGCAGGCTGGCCGCGTCGTTTGCAGCCACGGCTGCGCGAATCGCCTGCAAGGCATTCACATAGGCATCGATTTCCGCCAATACGGCGCTCTGGTTGGCGAGCGCGATGTCACGCCACATCTCCGGCGACGAACCGGCGATGCGCGTGAAGTCGCGAAAACCGCTGGCGGCGAAGCGAAAAAAAGTCTCGCTGTCGGCGCGTTGCGCGAGTTCGTCGACGAGCGCGAACGCGGCCAGGTGCGGCAGGTGCGACACTGCTGCGAAGATGCGGTCGTGCTGTTCGGCGCCGAGCGTTTCCACCTGCGCGCCTGCCGCCTCCCACAGCGCGCGCACGGTGGCGACGGCGTCGGCGCGCGTGTCGGCCTGCGGCGTAAGCACCACGCGCTTGCCCCGGTAGAGGTCGGCGCGCGCGGCGCTGGGGCCGCTTTGTTCGGAACCTGCGATGGGATGCCCCGGCACGAAGTCGGCAAAGCGTGTGCCCAGCGCAGCGCGCGCGGCGGCGACGACATTGGCCTTGGTGCTGCCCGCGTCGGTGACGATGGCGCCGGGCTTGAGCTGCGGCGCGAGCTGGCGCAGCACGGCCTCGGTTTCACCCACCGGCAGCGCGAGCAGGATCACGTCAGCCTGCCCGGCTTCCGCCCAGTCGGCGGCGCGGTCGATGAGGCCCAACGCGCGCGCTTCGTCCAGCCGCGCAGGAGTGCGCCCCACGCCGAGCACTTCGCGCACCGCACCCGCCTGCTTCAAGGCCAGCGCGAACGAGCCGCCGATAAGGCCGGTGCCGACGAGGGCGAGCGATTCGACGATCACAGGCACGCCTTCAGGGCGTCGAGAAAACGCGCATTCTGCCCGGCAAGCCCGACCGACACGCGCAGATATTCGGGCAGACCGTAGTTGGCGACCGGACGCACGATGACGCCGCGCTTCAACAATTCTGTGTTGATGCGCGCGGCGTCGCCCACCTTGGCCAGCAGGAAATTGCCTTTCGACGGCACCGTCTCCACCTTCAACCCGGCCAGGCCCGAAACCAGCTGGGCCATACCGGCGCTGTTCAGCGCGTAGCTGCGCAACAGGAATTCGATATCGTCGAGCGCGGCTTCGGCGGCGGCGAGCGCGGGGGCGTTGACGTTGAAGGGGTGGCGCACCCGGTTCAGCAGATCGATCACGTCCGGATGCGCCACGCCGTAGCCCACGCGCAAACCGGCCAGGCCATAGGCCTTGGAGAAGGTGCGGCTGATCAACAGATTCGGGAAACGCTCGATCCACGCGATGGTGTCGGCGCGGTCGTCGGTCGGCAGATATTCGCCGTAGGCTTCGTCGAGCACGACCAGCACCTGGCGCGGGACGGTTTCCAGAAACGCCTCGATGTCCGCCCACGGCAGAAAGGTGCCGGTGGGGTTGTTGGGGTTGGCGATCCACAGCACGCGGGTGTCGTCGCGGATCGCCGCGCGCATGGCGGCCAGGTCGTGCCCCAGCTTGCGGGCGGGAACGCTGATGCCCGTCGCGCCGACGGTCTGGGTGGCGATGGGATAGACGGCGAACGCGTGCTGCGAAAACACCGACGAGGCGCCCGGCGACAGGAACGCGCGCGCGACCATGTCCAGCACGTCGTTGGAGCCATTGCCGAGCACGAGCTGTTGCGCCGACACGCCGAGTTTTTCCGCCAGTTTCGCCTTCAGCGCAAAGCCTGCGCCGTCCGGGTAGAGCGCCATCTCGTGCAGCGCGTCCTGCGCGGCGGCGAGCGCACGCGGGCTGGGCCCGAGCGGGTTCTCGTTCGACGCCAGCTTGACGATGTCGGCTTCGGCAAGCCCCAGCTCGCGCGCGAGTTCGGAAATGGGTTTTCCGGGCAGATAAGGCGCGATGGCGCGCACGTACGGCGGAGACAGATCGCAACAGGCCATCACGAAGCGGCGGGATACGACCCGAGGATTTTGAGGAAGGCCGCGCGCGCATCGATTTCGGCCAGCGCAGCGGCAAGACCGGCATCCTGGCGGTGGCCTTCGCAGACGGCGAAAAAGAGATATTCCCAGTTGCCGGAGCGGGCAGGACGCGATTCGAGGCGGCTCATGGATATGCCCGCATCGGCCAGCGGCTGCAACAGTTTGACCACGGCGCCCGGCTGGTTTTTCGCGCCCATGACCAGCGAGGTCTTGTCGCGGCCCGAGGGCTGCGCGTCGGTCGTCCCAAGCACGAGAAAGCGGGTGGTGTTGCTGGCTTCGTCCTCGACCCGGCTTTGCACCACCGTCAGGCCATACAGTGCCGCCGCAGACTCCGAGCCCAGGGTGGCCGCGTCTGCCTCCTCTGCAGCACGGCGGGCGCCTTCCGCATTGCTGACCACGGCGACACGGTCGGCGTGCGGCAGATGCCTGGCCAGCCATTGCTGGCACTGGGCGAGCGACTGCGCATGGCCATACACACGCTGGATGCCGTCGAGTGCGCCGTGCTTGCGCATCAGCGTCTGATGTATCGGCAGCACCACCTCGCCGCAGATGCGCAAGGGGCTGGACACGACGAGGTCGAGCGTGCGCCCCACCGCGCCTTCGGTCGAATTTTCAACCGGCACCACGGCGAAATCGGCACGCCCCGTTTCCACCGCCTGGAAGCAGGCGTCGATATCGACCTCGGCGAGCGCCTCGATGTCCTGTCCGAAATGCTTCGCCACCGCCTGCTGGCTGAACGTGCCAGCGGGGCCGAGGTAGGCGACACGGATCGTTTGTTCCAGGGCGCGGCAGGCCGACATGACTTCACGGATCAGCCGCTCGACGGTGTCGCCGGACAGCGGCCCCGGATTGGACTCGCGCAGGCGCCGCACGATCTGCGCTTCGCGCTCGGGGCGGTAGATCTTCTCGCCCTTTTTGGCGCGGCCGACTTCCTGCGCGATGCCGGCGCGCTCCGACAGCAGCTTCAAGAGCGCGTCGTCGATCGCGTCGATGCGCGCGCGCAGCGACTTCAGTCCGTCGTCCATCATGCGGGCAGATAGCGTACGGCGAGCACGCCTTCGATGGCGGCGAGCTGTGCGACAACGCCTTCGGCCACGGCGCTGTCGACGTCGACCAGCGTGTAGGCCATGTCGCCCTTGGACTTGTTCACCATGTTGTGGATGTTGAGCCCGGCGGCGGCGAGCACGGCCGATATCTGTCCCACCATGTTGGGCACGTTGGCGTTGGCAATGCCGAGACGGAAATTCGACTCACGGACCATCGCGACGTTGGGAAAATTCACCGCGTTGAGGATGTTGCCGTTTTCCAGGTAGTCGGCGAGTTGTTCGGCAACCATCACGGCGCAGTTCTCCTCGGCCTCTTCGGTGCTGGCGCCCAGATGCGGCAACGCGACGATCCTGGCGTGGCCCTTCAGCGCATTGGAGGGAAAATCGCAGATGTAGGCGGCGAGCTTGCCGGCATCGAGCGCCTCGACCACGGCTGCGTTATCGACCACGCCTTCGCGCGCGAAATTCAGCAGCACCGCGCCCGGCCGCATGGCGCCGATGCGGCGGGCATCGATCAGGTTGCGGGTCGCGTCGACGAGCGGCACGTGCAGGGTGACGAAATCGGCGAGTCGCAGCGCATCCTCGACGCTCTCCGCACGCTTCACCTGCGAGGGCAGGCGCCAGGCGGCGTCGACGGTGATCGCCGGATCGAAGCCGACGACCTTCATGCCGAGACTGATCGCCGCTTCGGCAACAAGCGATCCGATCGCGCCGAGACCGATCACGGCGAGCGTGCGCCCCGGCAGTTCCGCGCCGGCAAACGCCTTCTTGCCGGCTTCGGTCGCGCGGTGCATGTCTTCGTCGGTACCCGACAGGCCTTCGACGAATTTCAGCGCCGGCACCAGGTTGCGCGCGCCCAGCAGCATGCCGGCGATCACCAGTTCCTTCACCGCGTTGGCGTTCGCGCCGGGCGCGTTGAACACCGGCACGCCGCGTTCGGAAAGTTTCTTCACCGGAATATTGTTGGTTCCGGCGCCGGCGCGGCCGATAGCTTTCACACTTGCCTGGATATCCATCTCGTGCATGTTGGCCGAACGCACCAGGATGGCGTCGGGATCGGCGATATCGCCGCCCACCACATAATGTTGCGGCAGCCGCGCCAGGCCGCGCGCGGAAATCGCATTCAGCGTGAGTACCTTGCGGGCCTCAGCCATGGCTTTTCTCGAAGTCGCCCATGTAATCGACCAGCGCGCGCACGCCCTCGATGGGCATGGCGTTGTAGATCGACGCGCGCATGCCGCCGACCGAACGGTGGCCCTTGAGTTGCAGCAGACCGCGCTCCTTGGCGCCCTTGAGGAAGGCCTCGTCGAGCGCAGCGTCCTTCAGGGTGAAGGGCACGTTCATCAGCGAACGGTTTTGCTTCGCCACCGGCGAATGATAAAAATCGCTGGCGTCGATCTTGGCGTACAGCATGCCGGCCTTTTCGCGGTTGGTCGCCTCCATCGCCGCAAGGCCGCCGTTGGCCTTCAGCCACTTGAAAACCAGGCCGGCGGTATACATCGCAAACGTCGGCGGCGTGTTGTACATCGATTCGTTGTCGGCGTGAATCTTGTAGTCGAACATGGTCGGCGTGCCCGGCACCGTTTCGCCGATGAGATCCTCACGCACGATGACGAGCGTCAAGCCCGCCGGGCCGATGTTCTTCTGCGCGCCGGCGTAGATGAGGCCGAATTTGCTCACGTCCATCGGCCGCGACAGGATGGTCGACGACATGTCGGCAACCAGCGGCGTGGCGCCGCTGTCGGGGATGTCGAAAATCTCGACCCCGCCGATGGTTTCGTTGGGC
The DNA here is from genome assembly GCA_020217265.1 of Thiobacillus sp. Lineage (GTDB taxonomy): Bacteria > Pseudomonadota > Gammaproteobacteria > Burkholderiales > Thiobacillaceae > Thiobacillus. Next base: position 7,404 of record JAIWOS010000092.1, read on the forward strand.
GTGTAGTGCAGGTAGGCTGCGCTGGCGTCGCGCTTCCAGTCCGCAAACGCCGGCGCATAGCTGAAGTTCTTGTCTTCGCTCGACGCCACCACGTTCACCGCGCCGTATTTCTTCGCTTCCTTGATCGCCTTCTTCGACCACTCACCGGTGTTGAGATAATCGGCGGAAGTTTTGCCGCGCAGCAGGTTCATCGGCACCATCGCAAACTGGGAAGACGCCCCGCCCTGCAGGAACAGCACCTTGTAGTGGGCCGGAATGCCCATCACCTCGCGCAGATCGGCCTCGGCCTCCGCCGCAATGCCCATGAACTCCTTGCCGCGGTGACTCATTTCCATCACCGACATGCCGCTGCCATGCCAGTCGACCATTTCGGCCTGCACCTGTTGCAGGACGGCTTTCGGCAATACCGCCGGGCCGGCGCTGAAGTTGTAGATCGTCATTGCGGTAATCCCCTTCACTCGGTGTCGTTGTCTGTTTCGGCCACTTTTTCCAGGCTGATGAGCTTCTCGCCCTTGTCGAGGTTGATCAGCGTCACGCCTTGCGTCGCGCGGCTCATGGCGCGGATTTCCTTCACGCGCGTGCGGATCAGCACGCCGCCGGTGGTGATCAGCATGATCTCGTCGTCGTCCTTCACCAGCGTGGCTGCCACAACCTTGCCGTTGCGCTCGCTGGTCTGGATCGCGATCATGCCTTGCGTGGCGCGCGCATGCCGCGTGTACTCGGCAATCGGCGTGCGCTTGCCGAAGCCATTCTCGGTGGCGGTCAGAACGTAGTCGTTCTCGTCCTCGGCGACCAGGAGCGAAATCAGCTTGCCGCCCTTGGCGAGCTTCATGCCGATGACACCACGTGCGGCGCGGCCCATCGGGCGCACGTCGTTCTCGTCGAAACGCACGGCCTTGCCGGTGTCGGAGAACAGCATCACGTCGTGGCGGCCGTCGGTGATCGACGCGCCGATGAGGAAATCGCCGTCGTCCAGACCCACGGCGATGATGCCAGCGGTGCGCGGACGCGAAAACTCGCTCAGAGGCGTCTTCTTGACGATGCCATTGCTGGTGGCCATGAACACGTAATGCTCGTCGTCGAACGATTTCACCGGCAACAGCGCGTTGATCTTCTCGCCCTCCTCCAGCGGCAGCAGGTTGACGATGGGCTTGCCGCGCGCGGTGCGCCCGCCCTGCGGCACGTTGTAGACCTTGAGCCAGTAAAGGCGGCCCCGGTTGGAGAAGCAGAGGATGTAATCATGGGTGTTGGCGATGAACATCTTCTCGATGAAGTCTTCATCGCGGGTAGCAGCCGCCTGCTTGCCGCGCCCGCCGCGCTTTTGCGCGCGGTAATCGTCGAGCGGCTGCGACTTCATGTAGCCGCCGTGCGACAGGGTCACGACCATCTCTTCCGGCTTGATGAGATCCTCCATCGACATGTCCTGCGCGTGCTCGACGATGGTCGAACGGCGCGCGTCGCCGAACTGGTCCTGGATTTCCTTGAGTTCGTCGCGGATGATCTGGGTGATGCGCGCCGGGTTCGCGAGGATGTCGAGGAGGTCGGCAATCTTCGCCATGATCTCCTTGTACTCGGCCAGAATCTTGTCGGATTCCAGGTTGGTGAGGCGCTGCAACTGCATTTCGAGAATGCGCTGCGCCTGGATTTCCGAAAGATGGTAGCCATCGGCGTGCAGGCCGAACTCGGGCCCGACGTTGGCCGGGCGGGAATATTCGGGATCGATGCGCGCCAGCATTTCCTCGACCATCGCCGACTTCCAGGCACGGCCGAGCAGACGTTCCTTGGCGATCGCCGGCGTTTCGGACGACTTGATCAGCTCCACGATCTCGTCGACGTTGGCGAGCGCGACCGCCAGACCTTCGAGGATGTGGCCGCGTTCGCGCGCTTTCCTGAGATCGAACACGGTGCGCCGCGTGACGACTTCGCGGCGGTGGCGCAGGAAGGCGTCGAGCATTTCCTTCAGGTTGAGCAGGCGCGGCTGACCGTCGATCAGCGCCACCATGTTCATGCCGAAGGTGTCCTGCATCTGCGTCTGCTTGTACAGATTGTTCAGGATCACGTCAGCGTTCTCGCCGCGCTTCAACTCGATGTAGACGCGCATGCCCGACTTGTCGGATTCGTCGCGCAGATCGGAAATGCCGTCGATCTGCTTCTCGCGCACCAGCTCGCCAATCTTGATCAGCAGATTGGCCTTGTTCACCTGGTAGGGCAGCTCGTCGATGATGATCGCCTGCTTGCCGCCGCTCTTGTCCACGTCTTCGACGTGGCAGGTGGCGCGCATCACCACACGGCCACGCCCGGTGCGGTAGCCGTCGCGCACGCCGGACAGGCCATAGATGATGCCTGCGGTGGGAAAATCTGGCGCCTTGACGATATTGATGAGCGACTCGATGTCGATCTCGGGATCGTCAAGTAGCGCGGTGAGCGCCGTGCAGATGTCGGTGAGGTTGTGCGGCGGGATGTTGGTCGCCATACCCACCGCGATGCCGGACGAACCGTTGATCAAGAGGTTGGGTATCTTGGTCGGCAGCACCAGCGGTTCCTGCTCGGAACCGTCGTAGTTGGGGCCGAAATCGACGGTTTCCTTGTCCAGGTCG
>JAIWOS010000024.1 GCA_020217265.1 Thiobacillus sp.
GCAAGCAGTTCGTGCGCGATCTTCGCCATGCGCACTTCGGTGTAACGCATCGCCGCCGCGTTGTCGCCGTCCACCGAGCCGAAGTTGCCCTGGCCGTCGATCAGCGGGTAGCGCAGCGAGAAATCCTGCGCCATCCGCACCATGGTGTCGTACACCGCCGTGTCGCCGTGCGGGTGGTATTTACCGATCACGTCGCCGACCACGCGGGCCGATTTCTTGTAAGCCTTGTTCCAGTCGTTGCCCAGTTCGTTCATCGCGTACAGCACGCGACGGTGCACCGGCTTCAGGCCATCGCGCACATCCGGCAGTGCGCGCCCCACGATCACGCTCATGGCGTAATCGAGGTAAGAGCGCCTCATCTCCTCTTCGAGGCTGACCGGGAGGGTTTCCTTGGCAAACTGTTCCATGACCGGCTTTATTGTTGGCTACAAAGCCCCGGATTTTAGCATGGCCGCCTCCCCCTTCCGGCTTTGCCCATCCGGGGAAAAGGACTGCCGCCCGCGATGAGTCACGGCACCGCGATACCGATTGGCACGGGTTGGCATGCCCCACCAGGCAGCGGCCGGATTCGCAGCCGCCGGGAACGCATTATTCCCACTCGATCGTCGCGGGCGGCTTGCCCGACACGTCGTAAACGACGCGATTGATGCCGCGCACTTCGTTGATGATGCGGTTGGAAACCTTGCCGAGCAGGGTGTAGGGCAGCTCGGCCCAGTGGGCGGTCATGAAGTCGCTGGTAACGACGGCGCGCAGGGCGACGACGTAGTCGTAGGTGCGGCCGTCGCCCATCACGCCGACGCTCTTGACCGGCAGGAAGACGGCGAAGGCCTGGGATGTTTTGTCGTACCAGCCGGCGGCACGCAGTTCGTCGATGAAGATGGCGTCGGCACGGCGCAGCAGCTCGGCGTATTCGCGCTTCACTTCGCCAAGGATGCGCACGCCCAGGCCCGGCCCAGGGAAGGGATGACGATAGACCATGTCGTGTGGAAGGCCGAGCGCAATGCCCAATTCGCGCACTTCGTCCTTGAAGAGTTCGCGCAAGGGTTCCAGCAGCTTCAGGTGCAGCGTGTCCGGCAGGCCGCCCACATTATGGTGGCTCTTGATGGTGTGCGCCTTCTTGGTCTTGGCGCTCGCCGATTCGATCACGTCCGGGTAGATCGTGCCCTGCGCGAGCCATTTGGCCTTGGGCAGCTTCGCTGCCTCCTCCTGGAATACATGGACGAACTCGCGGCCGATGATCTTGCGCTTCTGCTCCGGATCGGACACGCCGGCGAGCGCCTGCATGAAGCGCTCGGTCGCGTCGACGTGGATGACCTTGACGCCGAGGTTCTGCGCGAAGGTCGCCATCACCTGCTCGCCTTCGTTCAGGCGCAACAGGCCATTATCGACGAACACGCAGGTGAGCTGGTCGCCGATCGCCTTGTGCAGCAGCGCCGCGACCACCGAGGAATCGACCCCGCCGGACAGCCCCAGGATGACCTCGTCGCTGCCGACCTCGGAACGCACGCGACCGATCGCCTCGTCGACGTAATCGGGCATGTTCCAGTCGTTGCCGCAGCCGCAGATATCGTGCACGAAGCGCGCGAGGATCGCCTTGCCCTGCAGGGTATGCGTCACTTCGGGATGAAACTGCACGCCATAGAAGCGGCGGGTTTCGTCGGCCATGCCGGCAATCGGCGTGGCAGCGTTCGACGCCATCACCTTGAAGCCGTCGGGAAGCTGCGTGACCTTGTCGCCGTGGCTCATCCACACGTCGAGCAGCCCATGGCCCTCGTCGTTGACCCGGTCCTGGATATCGCGCAGGAGCGCCGTGTGGCCGCGCGCGCGAATCTCGGCGTAACCGAATTCGCGCTTCGCCGCCGACTCCACCTGACCGCCCAGCTGCGCCGCCATCGTCTGCATGCCGTAGCAGATGCCGAGCACCGGCACGCCGAGTTCGAACACGACCTGCGGCGCACGCGGTGTTTCGTCCTCGTAGACCGAATTCGGCCCGCCCGAAAGAATGATTCCCGCAGGCTGGAAATCGCGCACGAACTGTTCGGTCACATCGTTGGGGTGCAGTTCGCAGTAGACGCCGGCTTCACGCACGCGCCGTGCGATGAGCTGGGTGGTCTGGGAACCGAAGTCGAGGATGAGGATTTTCTGGTGCATGTCAGCTCGGAGGCAGGCTAAAAAAAGAAAGCCACGCGTTGCGTGACTTTCCCGGGTTAATCGATGCGATCAGGCTTTATTCGACACGGTAGTTCGGCGCTTCCTTGGTGATCTGCACGTCGTGCACGTGCGACTCGCGGATGCCGGCGCCGGTGATCTCGACGAACTCGGCCTTGGCGTGCATCTCGGCGATGCTGGCAACGCCAAGATAGCCCATCGACGAGCGCAGACCGCCCATCATCTGGTGGATCACGCCAAGCACGCTGCCTTTGTACGGCACGCGACCCTCGATGCCTTCGGGCACCAGCTTCTCTGCGCTCTTCTCGTTGTCCTGGAAGTAGCGGTCGGAGGAACCCTGCTGCATCGCGCCGAGCGAACCCATGCCGCGATAGGATTTGTACGAGCGCCCCTGGAACAGCTCGACCTCGCCCGGCGCCTCTTCGGTGCCGGCAAGCAGGCCACCCAGCATCACGCAACTGGCGCCCGCCGCCAGCGCCTTGGCGATGTCGCCGGAATAGCGGATGCCGCCGTCGGCGATCACACCCACGCCGCTGCCAGCCAGCGCGTCGGCCACGTTGGCGACAGCGCTGATCTGCGGCACGCCGACGCCGGCAACCATGCGGGTGGTGCAGATCGAGCCGGGGCCGATGCCAACCTTGACTGCGTCGGCGCCATGCTCGACCAGCGCGGCGGCGGCGGAAGCGGTGGCAATGTTGCCACCGATCACCTGCACGTCGGGGAAGTTCTGCTTGACCCAGCGCACGCGGTCGAGCACGCCCTTGGAGTGGCCGTGCGCGGTATCGACGACGATCACGTCCACGCCGGCCTCGACCAGCGCAGCCACCCGTTCCTCGGTGCCTTCGCCGGTGCCGACCGCCGCGCCCACGCGCAAGCGCCCCATCGCGTCCTTGCACGCATTCGGGTGTTCGCTGGATTTCTGGATGTCCTTGACGGTAATGAGGCCACGCAGCTCGAAGGCATCGTTCACCACCAGCACGCGTTCCAGCCGGTGCTTGTGCAAGAGCGCCATCGCCTCGTCGCGGTTGGCACCCTCCTTCACCGTCACCAGCCGCTCCTTCGGCGTCATGATGTTGGCGATGGGCTGGTCGAGCCGGGTTTCGAAACGCAGGTCGCGGTTGGTGACAATGCCGACCACCTTGCCGCCGTCGAGCACCGGCAGGCCGGAAATACGCTTGGCCCGGGTGATGTCGAGCACCTGGCGCACGGTCATCTGCGGCGCCACCGTGATCGGATCCTTGACCACGCCGGACTCGAAGCGCTTGACCGCCGAAACCTGCGCCGCCTGCATCTCGGCGTTCATGTTCTTGTGGATGATGCCGATGCCGCCTTCCTGCGCCAGAGCGATCGCCAGCCGGGCCTCGGTTACCGTGTCCATGGCGGCAGACAGCAAAGGCAGGTTCAGAGTTATCGAGCGCGTCAACTGCGTGGCCAGACTGACGTCGCGCGGCAGGATGGTGGAGTGGGCGGGAACGAGCAGAACGTCGTCGAACGTCAGCGCTTTTTGCAGAACACGCATGGGCTTTCCTTAACGCAAAGCCGGATTATACGCGGCCCGTCTACCCCACACAAACCGCCCTGCCGCTTGGTCGGAATCTACCAAGACGAAATTAGCGCAGGCTGGTTGACTCGGGTGAACGATGCGGCTAACTTTGCCAAAGCTTTCCAGCTGCCGGGCCCGCAAGTCTGGCCGATTCCGAACGCCATAATTCGAGGAGACCATCCAATGTCCAAAGTTCTGCTTGCCCTGACCTCTGCCGCACTTCTGGGTCTGAGCGGCTGCGCCGGCGTCGGCGAAACCAAGACGAGCAGCGCCCCCGCCGCCGAACCCGCCAAGCCCGCCCTGAGCGCCGAAGCCCAGGCAGCGCTGGCCGCCGCCCAGGCCGCCGTCAAGGATGCCAAAGCCAAGAACGCCCTCTGGACCACCGCGGAAAACGCCCTGAAAGCCGCCGAAGCCGCTGCCGAAAAGGGCGACAGCGCCACCGTACTGAAGCAGGCCAAGCTCGCGAGCGATCAGGCACAGAAAGGCCTGGCTCAGCTCAACTATCCGATGCTGAAGATTGGTGATTAAGATCACTATGCCTCATCCATGCAAAGCCTTCCGGATATGTGCCGGAAGGCTTTTGTTTTTGGGCGCCATGAGCCTTGCCGCAACGGCGCACGCCGAGGTGTACAAGTGGACCGACGCCCAGGGCAAGGTCCATTATTCCGACCAGCCTCCCACGGTGAAAGTGCAGACGATCAAGGCCTCTTCCGCGGGCCAGGCGGCCACCACCCGCGAAGCCACCGAGGCGCTCGACGCCCGGGAACAGGATTACCAGAAACGCCGCAAGGATGCCGAGGACGCACGCGCCAAGGCCGAGAAGGAAGCGGAGCAGGCGCGCATCAAGCGTGAAAACTGCGAGCGGGCGCGCAAAAACCTCGACGCCCTGCAGAACAAGCCGCGCGTTTATTCCACCAATCAGGCCGGCCAGCGCGTCTACCTGGACGACGCCGGGCGCGCAGCCGCGCTCGCCAGCAGTCAGAAGTCCGTCTCGGAAAACTGCAAGTAGTTACGGCGCTCCAGCCGTCGCGGCCGATGCACCTGCGGGGGCATCGTCACCGCCTTTCCTGGTGACCTTGCCTTCTTCGGCGCGCTTGCGCCGCACTTCCTTGGGGTCGGCGATCAAGGGGCGATAAATCTCCACACGATCCCGGTCTCGCACGATCTCATCGAGTTTAACCAGCTTGCTGAAAATCCCCACCTTGTTTCGGGACAGATCGATTTCCGGATGGGCCTCAAGCACGCCGGACGCGCGAATGACCTGCTCGACCGATGTGCCTTCGGGCACCGCGACTTTCAGGATCGGCTGCTGGTCCGGCAGTGCGTACACGACCTCGACATGCATCACGGCGGCGTTCATGCGGCATAAACCTCGTCGGCACGGCGCACGAAGGCGTCGACGAAAGTATTGGCGATATGGCTGAACACCGGCGCCAGCACGGCCTCCAGCACGGGACTGGAAAACACGTAGTGCAGCCTGAATTCGATCTTGCAGGCGTCATCTCCTAGCGGCAGGAACGCCCAGTCGCCCTCGAGTTCGGCAAACGGTCCGTCCTGGAGCTTGATGCGCATCTCGCGCGGGTGGATCTTGGCGTTTTCGGTCGTGAAACTCTGGCGGATGCCGAGATAGGCGATGTGGATCGTCGCCACGGTCGTCTGCTCGTCGCGCCACTTGAGTTCGGTGCCGCCGCACCAGGGAAGGAATTCGGGGTAATCCTCGACCCGATCGACCAGTTCGAACATGCGTTCCGGCGTATGCGCCACCAGCACACTCTTTTCGACGCGCGCCATCTCGACCCAAAGGCTTGTAAAATCAAGAATTGTACGCAAGCCGGCCAGTCATGAGCATCGTCGACAACAAAAAAGCCTTCCACGATTACTTCATCGAGGAAAAATACGAGGCCGGCCTGGTGCTCGAAGGCTGGGAAGTGAAGTCGATCCGCGCCGGTCGCGTGCAACTCAAGGAAGCCTACGTAGTGGTGAAAAACGGCGCGATCTGGCTGATCGGCTGCCACATCAGCCCGCTGCCTACGGCGTCCACGCACATACACCCCGACCCCACCCGCTCCCGCAAGCTGCTCCTGCACGCGGCCGAGATCAACAAACTGATCGGCAAGACCGAGCGCGCCGGCTACACCCTGATGCCGCTCGACCTGCATTACTCCAAGGGGCGGATCAAACTGACCGTCGGACTAGCCAAAGGCAAGAAGCAGCATGACAAGCGCGCTGCCGAGAAGGAGCGTGAATGGCAGCGCGAGAAGCAGCGTCTGGTGCGCACCGCCCAGCACTGACTGTCATCAACAGGGCTTTGCCGTCCGCGAGCGATTAAAAAAACGGTCAAAAGCGGACGAAAGGTGGAATCTTTCTACCAGCCGGCAGCCAATTCGATTGTAAATCTGTCGAAATTCCGACTAGAATTGTCAACATATCGACAGGCCAAATCGCACACCATGACTGCCCTGCCCGTTTATCAGGTTGAGTTCATTCCGCTGGAACGCCGTCTGGGCGACCGCCGGGTCGCCCCGCGCGGCGCGGCCCTGCCGACCGGCGTTGCCGCCGACCGTCGCAAGACCGTAGGCCGCCGTGCGGAAGACCGCAAACCCGCCACCCTGAAAGTCGTTTAAGCGACGCGAACCCGCGGCTCGCCCGCGTCAAGTTCGCCTATCGTTGCCGCTTCGGCAAAGCCGTGGCGGCGAAACAGCGCCCTCACCGTTTCCTCAGTTCCCGCCTCGCACGCAACCAACAGGCCCCCGCTGGTCTGCGGGTCGCACAGGAATTTGCGTTGCCAGTCGGCGATGCCGGCCTCCACGTCGACTTCGTGGCCATAGCTCGCCCAGTTGCGGTCGGCGGCGCCGGTCGCCACGCCAGCTTCGGCCAGCGTCACGGCTTCGGCGATCTTGGGCACGCGCGACCAGTCGATGCGCGCCGCGAGCTTCGAGCCGCGCGCAATTTCGAGCAGATGCCCGAGCAGGGCAAAACCGGTCACGTCGGTCATGGCGTGCACGCCGTCGAGCCGGCCGAGTTCGGCGCCGACCGTGTTCAGTTGCGTGGTGGTTTCGACCATGTGGCGGTAGCCGTCCGCGGACAGCGTGCCTTTCTTCAGCGCGGCCGACAGGATCCCTACGCCCAGCGGCTTGCCCAGGATCAGCACGTCACCGGCGCGCGCGCCGCTGTTGCGCTTGATGTGCGCGGGATGAACGACGCCGATGCCGACCAGGCCGTAGATCGGCTCCGGCGCGTCGATGGAATGGCCGCCCGCCACCGGGATGCCCGCCGCCCGGCACACCGCTTCGCCGCCAGCCAGAATGCCGCGGATGGTTTCGACCGGAAGCTTGCCCACCGGCATGCCGACGATGGCCAGCGCAAACAGCGGCTTGCCGCCCATGGCGTAAATGTCCGACAGCGCGTTGGTCGCGGCGATGCGCCCGAAGTCGAACGCATCGTCGACGATGGGCATGAAGAAATCGGTGGTGGCGACGATGGCCTGCTCATCGTTCAGCCGGTATACCGCCGCGTCGTCGCTGGTTTCGGTGCCGACCAGCAGATCGGGAAAGCCGCCCAGCGGCGCCGCCTGGGCGAGAATGTCCTTCAGAACGGCGGGAGCGATTTTGCAGCCGCAACCGCCGCCGTGGGAAAATTGCGTGAGTTTGATCGTTTCCATTGATACAGGGCCCAGAATTTTGCGCGCCGCCACCGTAGCAGACTTGTTCGCCTTTGACGAGGTCATCGACGTGCGTTCACCCGCCGAATTCGCGGAAGACCGCGTGCCTGGCGCCCTCAGCTTGCCCGTGCTGGACGACGCCGAGCGCGCGCGCGTGGGCACACTGTACAAACAGGTGTCGGCCTTCGAGGCGAAGAAGGTGGGCGCCGCACTGGTGTCGCGCAACATCGCGCAGCATCTCGAAACGCACTTCGCCGACAAGCCCCGAAGCTACCGACCGCTGGTGTACTGCTGGCGCGGCGGCAGCCGCAGCGGCGCGATGACGCACATCCTGCAGAAAATCGGCTTCGCCGCCGTCCAGCTCGAAGGCGGCTACAAGGCCTATCGCCGGCACGTCGTCGCCGAACTCGCCCGGCTGCCGGCCACCCTGCACTACCGCGTGATCTGCGGCCCCACGGGCAGCGGCAAAAGCCGCCTGCTCGCCGCGCTGGAACAGGCGGGCGCGCAGGTGCTCGATCTGGAAGCCCTGGCAGCGCATCGCGGCTCGCTGCTCGGCGCCTTGCCGGGCGCGCCGCAACCCCAGCAGAAGGGCTTCGAGAGCGCCGTCTGGGCCGCACTCGCGCGCTTCGATCCGGCATGGCCGGTGTATGTGGAATCCGAGAGCAAGCGGATCGGCGCGCTCACCGTGCCCGAGGCGCTGATTGCCGCCATGCGCGCCAGTCCCTGCGTGCGGATCGAGGCGCCACTGGCCGCGCGCGTGCAATTGCTGACCGAGGATTACGCGCATTTTCTCGCCGATCCGGAAACGCTCAACGCCCGGCTCGCCCACCTGGTCGAGCTGCGCGGCAGCGAAACGGTCGCCGCGTGGCAGGCGCTGGCCCGCGCGGGTGCGTGGCCGGAGCTGGTCGCCGCGCTGCTGGAACAACATTACGACCCGGCCTACCGCAAATCGCTGGCGCACAACTACGCGCCGCGCCCGGACGATCTCGCGCTCCATGCGGAAAGTCTCGCCCCGGAGGCGGTGCGGGCGCTTGCCCGGGCCATCGTCGCCTAGACGAGTTTGCCGATCACGAACCCGATGACGATGCCGACGATGAGCGCGACCGTGAGGCCGCGATAGGTCAGCACGTCCTTCGAGTAGCCCCGCCGGATGGCGATGTAGGAAACCAGGTAGCCAAGCGCGTTGACCAGCCAGATGAAACCGATCGACAACACCTTGACGATGATCGGACCGATGATGGGCACCAGCGCGATCACCCCCATCAGCCAGGCGAAGGCGTTGGAAATCAGGCCGATCGCGACAAGGCTGCCGGCGATGACGCTCTTGTCCACGTTGTAGCGCAGCCCCAGCCAGGCCAGCCCGCCCATCGCGCACCACAGCGGCAGCATGATTTTCCAGTTGCGCCACCAGGACGGCCGCTCGGGCGCTTGCGGGGCCGTTTCTTCCGCTGGCGCGCCCCGGGATTCGTCCATGCTCACCCCAGCGCGCCCAGATCGGTCGCGCCATCACGCACCGGCGGACACCAGTAGTAACCGCCTGTCAGCGGGCGGCTGAAACGGAACAGCGCATCGCTGATGCCGTCGTCGTGGCCGGTCATGCGCTTGAGCTGCGCCTCGAAGGCATCGAAGGATTTGCCGAAAGCGAGGAACACCAGGCCGGCGTCCTCACCCGCCACCCAGGGCATGGAGCGGCGTACCACGAAGGCCTCGGGCTCGAAGTCTTCCTGCGCCGTGCGCTTGACGTGCGCAGATGCGGGCGCGTCGTCGAGCTCTTCGTTGCTCGCGCGGTCGCGCCCCACGCAGGCATTCTGCTCGGCGGGCGTCATGGCGTCGAATGCCGTGAAATCGTGCAGCCACTGCTGCACGGCGGCGAACGACGAACCGCCGAAACCAAGCGCAGCCTCGGTCGCCGCCTCGCCCTCGGGGTTTTCGGTGCCGTCCTCGAAGCCGGTGAGGTCACGGTAATCCTGGTGGCGGAAACTCACGATGGCCTGCTTGAGAACGAAAGCCGGCGCCGCCAGCGCTTCGAGCCGGTGGCCGCGCAGCAGCAGGTTGCCGGGTTCGTCGCCGCGCAGCCACAGCCACAGCGCGTGCTGGGTGGCGGGGATCGGCGGCCGGGCTTGCGGCAATTCCGGAAAGGGCCGCAGACCCGGAATCGGGGTGTTCAGGGCGTGCGCGACTGGGGCGCCGATCCCGAGCACGGCCGCCTGCCCGTCGCACCGAGCCGCGAGTGCGGCCAGTGCGGTCCGGACGTCGCCGCCGGGGGCCAGATCGAAGAACAGATGACGGGCATGGTCGGGAATGGGTTCGAATAGGGCGACGGGTGCGGTCATGGTCGGTCGGTCAGGTTGAAATGGAAACTCAGGCACGGCGTGCCTCGATCACATTCTGCACGTGTTGCAGGCGGGCAAGCACGCGCGACAGCTGCGCCAGTTCGCGTACGCGCACGGTCAGCTGCATGTGGGCGTATTCGCCGCGGCTTTCGGTATTGACGCGCAGCACGTCGAGTTTTTCCTTGGCGATGACGTCGGAAATATCGCGCAGCAGTCCCTGGCGGTCGAACGCCTTCACGTGGAGTTCGACCTCGAACGCGGTGCCGGCGTCGAGCGCCCACTGGGCCGGCAAAACGCGCTCGGGGTTGGCGCGCTTGAGCGAGGCGCAGTCGGTGCGGTGCACGGTGAGTCCGCGCCCCACGGTGGTGTAGGCGACGATGGCGTCGGGTGGCGCCGGCTTGCAGCAGCGCGCCAGCACGAGCGGCACGTCGCCAAGGCCGGGAATCACGACGGGATTGCCGGTGCGGGGCCGCGCGCGCGGTTTCGCCGCGGGCAGCAAGAGCGCCGGGGCGGACTTGCCGGGTTCCTGCAGGGCGTGGACGAGATCGCGCTGGCCGACGTCGCCGCGGCCGAGCGCGGCGAGGAAGTCGTCGAGCCTCGCGAACTTGAGACGTTGCGCGACTTTTTCCAGGTTGGGCTCGACCGCGCCAAGCCGCTTGATCTCCTTTTCCAACAGGCTGCGGCCAAGCGCGATCTGCTCGCCGACGTCGCGCTGGCGAAACCAGGCGCGCACCTTCGCCCGGGCGCGATGCGTCGCCAGATAGCCGAGCGCAGGATTCAGCCAGTCGCGGCTGGGCTCGCCTTCCTTCGCGGTGATGATTTCCACGCGCTGCCCGTTCTCCAGCGGGGTGTTGAGCGGCACCATCGCACCGTCGACCCTGGCGCCGCGGCAGCGATGACCGAGGTCGGTGTGCAGCGCATAGGCGAAATCGACCGGGGTCGCGCCGCGGTCGAGCGCAACCACGCGGCCCTGCGGCGTCAGCACGTAGACCTGATCGCGGAACAATTCGGTCTTGAACTGTTCGGAGAATTCGCTGCTGTCTGCAACCTCGTCCTTCCATTCGAGGATGCGCCGCAACCAGGCAATTTTTTCCTCGTACTGCGTATCGCTCCTGCCGCCTTCCTTGTAGCGCCAGTGCGCGGCCACTCCCAGTTCGGCGTGGCGGTGCATGTCGAAGGTGCGGATCTGCACTTCGAGTGCGCGATCCTCCGGCCCGATCACCGCCGTGTGCAGCGAACGGTAATCGTTACTCTTGGGCTTGGCGATGTAATCGTCGAATTCGCCGGGAATTGGCTGCCAGAGGTTGTGCACGATACCGAGCACGGTGTAGCAGTCGATCTCGTGCTTGACCAGCACGCGCACCGCGCGAATGTCGTAGAGCTGGTCGAACGACAGGCGTTTCCTGCGCATCTTGTTGACGATGCTTGCGATATGTTTCGGCCGGCCGCTCACTTCGCCCTCGATGCCGTGCAGCGCAAGCTCGGCCTCCAGGCGCTCGATGATGCCCAGAATGTAGGCCTGGCGGTCGGCACGCTTTTCATCGAGCTGGGCCGCAATGCTCCTGTAGGTGTCGGGTTCGAGAAAACGGAAGGCCCAGTCTTCCATTTCCCACTTGATCTGCCACACGCCGAGGCGGTTCGCCAGCGGCGCGAACAGCTCGCGCGCCTGCTGGCCGAGCGCGACGCGTGTCGTGTCGTCCGCCTTGGCCGCGCAGCGCAGGGCATGCGTGCGCTCCGCCAGTTTCACCAGCACGACGCGGATGTCCTCGACCATCGCCAGCACCATCTGGCGCAAGGCTTCGAGCTGGGCGTGCGGATCGACGCGGCGATCGGTCGCGCTGGTGGCCAGGGTTTCGATCCGCGCCATGGCCGCCACCCCGCGCGCCAGTTTCGCCGCGGCGCCGAAGCGCGTGTCGAACTCGGGTGCCTCGCCCAGACAGCCCTGCAGCAGCGCCGCCGCGACGGCATCGGCGCCCACCCGCAGTTCCGCGACGATCAGTGCGGCGCCGAGAGCGTGATTGAACGCAGGCGTGCCGCCCAGCCGCTCATGCGCCCATTCGAGCGCGCGCCAGGGCAGATCGTTCTCAGCCACCGGCAGCGCGCGCGCCAGCAATTGCCGCGCCGACTCGTAATCGGCCACCTCGGTGCAACGGGGACGGACGGCTTCGTTCATGGGGATGACGCGGATTGCCAGTAGCGGCGTTGGGTTGACCGGTATTGTGTAGCCTCGACCCCGGCTTCGCCAAACCGGAAGCGGATCAGGCCATCGCGGTCGCTGCGCAGGATCCGGCCGCCCGCCTCGCGAAAGCGCGCGGCCACCTGCGGATGCGGGTGCCCGAAACGGTTGCGATAGCCGACCGTGAACACCACCTGTTGCGGCCGCACGCGCGCGACGAATTCGGCCAGCGACGAGGTGCGGCTGCCGTGATGCCCGGCGACCAGCACCGTGGCCGCGAGCGGCGCGTCGGATTCCAGCAGTTCGAGTTCGCCGCGCCGTTCCGCGTCGCCCGTGACGAGCAGGCTGCGCGCGCCACGGCTGACCCGCAGCACGCAGCTGAAATCGTTGTCGCGGCGCCCGCCTTCCCGCCAGGCAGCGGGCGGCGGATTGAGGATTTCGAACCTGACACCCTCCCACTCCCAGCGCTGGCCGCGCACGCAGCGGCGCGGCGCAGGCGCGCTCGCCAGCAAGGGGCTGGCGGCCGGCAGACCGTGCAACAGCCAGCCCGTCGGCACGTCGCGCAGCACCGACGCGAGCCCGCCGCTATGGTCATTGTCGTCGTGCGAGACGATCAAGCCGTCGAGTTCGCCCACCCCGGTCGCGCGCAGGTGGGGCACGACCGTGCGCTCGCCGGCATCGCTGTTGGCGAACGCCGGGCCCGTGTCGTACAGCAGCGCGTGACGCGCGGTGCGGATGAGCACGGACGTGCCCTGCCCCACGTCGATCACGTCGGCGACGAAATCGCCGGGCGCCAGGCTGGCGCGCGCCGGAAACAGCAGCGGCAGCCACAGCAGCGCCCCCAGCGCGCGCAGCGGAAAACCGCGCGGCAGCAAGATCCAGACCGTGCCGACCAGCGCCAGCGCAAGCGCCCACCCATCGGGCGCCGGGCGGGCGGATGTCGCCCACGGCAGCGCGCTCATCCAGGCCAGCAGGCTGCCCAGGTGCGCCAGCAGCCAGGCGGCCGCCTGCCATAGCTGAGGCACGATCACGCCCAGCAGCGCCAGCGGCGTGACCAGCCCGCTCACCAGCGGAATGGCGATCGCGTTCGCCAGCGGCGAGATCAACGACACCTGCTGGAACAGGAGCAGCAAGGCCGGCGCCAGCGCCAGCGTCACCGCGCCCTGCACCGCGATCCAGCCGGCCAGGCGGCCAGGCATGCCGACCCGGCCGAAGCTCACCCACAGGATCGCCGCCATCGCGCCGAACGACAGCCAGAAACCGGCCGAAATAACGGCCCAGGGATCGATCAACAGCACGGCGAAAAGTGCCCACACCAGCGCGGTAAACGGCCGCGCCTCGCGCCGCCCCCAGTACGCCGCGGCCAGCGCGAGCAGCATGAAAAGCGTGCGCTGCGCCGGCACCTGAAACCCCGCCAGCAGGGCATACGCCGTGGCGGCCAGCACCGCCGCGACGAG
>JAIWOS010000069.1 GCA_020217265.1 Thiobacillus sp.
GGCCGCGGCTACCCCGACCGCGCCCGCCGCCGAGGCGGCCGCGCCGGCACCGGCGCCCGACAAGGGCGACGTCACCTGGATGCTGATTTCCACCATCCTCGTGATCCTGATGACGATTCCCGGCCTGGCGCTCTTCTACGGCGGCCTGGTGCGTGCCAAGAACATGCTGTCGGTGCTCACCCAGGTGTTCGCCGTGTTCTGCATGATCGGCATCCTGTGGGTGGTCTACGGCTACAGCCTGGCGTTCACCGACGGCGGCAGCCTCAACAGCTATATCGGCGGCCTCTCAAAGATGTTCCTCAAGGGCGTGGACACCAGCGTCACCGTGGAGACCTTCTCCAAGGGCGTGGTGATTCCCGAGATGCTGTTCATGGTGTTCCAGCTCACCTTCGCGGCCATCACCACCACGCTGATCGTCGGCGGCTTCGCCGAGCGCATCAAGTTCTCGTCGCTGCTGGTGTTTTCGGCGCTGTGGTTCACCTTCGCCTACCTGCCGATGGCGCACATGGTGTGGTACTGGGGCGGCCCGTCGGCCTACGACGCACCGGCCGGCTTCCTGTTTTCCAAGGGCGCGCTCGACTTCGCCGGTGGCACCGTGGTGCACATCAACGCCGCCATGGCCGCGCTGGTCGGCGCGCTGGTGATCGGCAAGCGCATCGGCTACGGCCGCGAGGCGATGGCGCCGCACAACCTGACCTTCACCATGGTCGGCGCCTGTCTCCTTTGGGTGGGCTGGTTCGGCTTCAACGCCGGTTCCAACCTGGAATCCAACGGCACCACCGTGCTGGCGTTGTTGAACACCGTGCTGGCAACCGCGGGCGCCGCGCTGGCGTGGATGTTCACCGAGTGGATGATCCGCGGCAAGCCGTCCATGCTGGGTGTCGCCTCGGGCGCTGTCGCCGGCCTGGTGGCGGTCACCCCGGCAGCCGGCTTCTCCGGCCCGATGGCGGCGATCGTGCTCGGCGCGGTGGCGGGCGTGGCCTGCCTGTGGGGCGTCACTGGCCTGAAGCGTGCGCTGGGCTATGACGATTCGCTCGACGTCTTCGGCGTCCACGGCATCGGTGGCATCGTCGGCGCCATCGGCACCGGCATCGTCGCCAACCCGGCGCTCGGCGGTTCCGGCGTGTTCGACTACGCCACGGGTGCCGTCGCCGAGTTCAACGCCAGTGGCCAGATCATCAGCCAGCTGTGGGGCGTGGGCACCGTCATCGTGTGGTCGGGCGTGGTGAGCTTCGTGCTCTACAAGCTGATCGATCTGACCATGGGGCTGCGCGTGCCGGAAGAACAGGAACGCGAAGGCCTGGATACCGCCACGCACGGCGAACGCGCGTACACGATGTAACAAAGGCAGTTTTCTCCTGAGTCCGGGGCGCTCTGCAGGGCGCCCCGTTTTTTTATGGCGCCGCGTTCGCGCAGTCTGCGCCCTTTTTAATTGCAAGGCTTTTCGGTAGGCTTCGGATCAACACGGAAAGCAGACACCATGCACTTCACCCCCGAATCCTTCCGCGCCTGGCCAAACAAGCGCGTCACCCTCGTCGGCATGTCCGGCGTCGGCAAGACCTACCTCTCGTCCATGCTGCGCGGCCACGACTGGTTCCACTTTTCCGGCGACTACCGCATCGGCACGCGCTACCTCGACGAGCCCATTCTCGACCTCATCAAGCAGCAGGCGATGCAGGTGCCGTTCCTGCGCGACCTGTTGCGCCGCGACTGGATCGACATCAAGAACAACATCAAGATCCACGACCTGGGGCCGGTGCTCACCTTCGTCGGCAAGCTCGGCGGGCCGGAATGGGGCGGGCTGTCGCTCGACGAATTCAGCCGTCGGCAGGCGGCCTACCGCGAGGCGGAAATCGCCGCCATGCGCGATGTGCCCGAATTCATCCGCAAGGGGCAGGAAATCTACGGTTACCCTCACTTCGTCAACGACGTCGGCGGCAGCCTGTGCGAGCTCGACGAGCCCGGCGTGATCGAGCTGCTGGCCGAGCACACGCTGATTCTCTACATCCAGACCACCACCCGCGAGGAGGAGGACACGCTGATCCGCCGCGCGCAGTCCGACCCCAAGCCGCTGTACTTCCGCCCGGCGTTTCTTGCCGAGCAGCTGCCGCGGTATCTGGAAGAGAAGGGGCTGGAGTTCGTAGCCGAGATCGAGCCCGACGACTTCGCCCGCTGGGTATTCCCGCATCTCTTCCGCTCGCGCCTGCCGCGCTACGAGGCGATCGCGCAGCCACATGGCTACACCGTCACCTCACAGGAAGTGGCGCAGGTGCGTGACGAGCAGGATTTCGTCGCGCTGATCGAAACCGCCATCGCGCGCAAGGAACGCTGACATGCCGCTCGTCGCGCACAACGCCCTGCCCACGTTCGAGCGCCTGCGCGCGGAAGGCACGACGGTGCTTTCGACCGAACGGGCGGCCAGCCAGGAAATCCGCGAGCTGCACGTGGGCTTGCTGAACATGATGCCGGACGCGGCACTGGAGGCGACCGAGCGGCAGTTCTACCGGCTGGTCGGCGAATCCAACCCCATCGCGCAGTTCTACCTGCACCCCTTTACCCTGCCGACGCTGCCGCGTGGCGACAAGGCGCGCGCGCACATCGCGGCGTATTACGAAAGCTTCGACGCCATCCGCGAGGCGGGGCTCGATGCGCTCATCATCACCGGCGCCAACGTCAGCCAGCCCAATCTCGCCGACGAAGCCTTCTGGCAGCCGATGATCGAGGTGATCGACTGGGCGTGGGACAACGTCACCTCGACGCTGTGCTCGTGCCTCGCCACCCACGCAGTGATGCAGTTCCGTTACGGCCAGACGCGGGTGAAGCAGCCTGCGAAGATCTGGGGCGTGTTCGAGCACCGCGTCACCGACGCGCGTCACCCGCTGGTGGCCGACATCAACACCCGTTTCGACGTGCCGCACTCGCGCTGGAACGACATTTCGCGCGCGCAGTTCGAAGCCGCGGGCGTGCGCGTGCTCGCCGAAAGCCGGGCGGCGGGCGTGCATCTCGCGGTGAGCCCGGACGGCTTGCGCACCGTGTTCTTCCAGGGCCACCCCGAATACGACACCGTGTCGCTGTTGAAGGAATACAAGCGTGACCTGCTGCTCGCCGCGGCCGGCAAGCTGGCCTGGCCGCCGTTTCCCGCCGGTGTGTTCGACCTGCAAGCGCAGGCGCTGCTCGCCGAATACGCCGCCCGCCTGCGCGCCGGCGAGGCGCTCGATTTTCCGGAATCGCGCCTCGTTCCGCGGCTGGACAACACCTGGCACGACACCGCCGAAGGCGTGGTCGGCAACTGGATCGGCTGCGTCTATCAGGTCACCCACCGCGAGCGCGGCCTGCCCTTCATGCCGGGCATCGACCCCAACAACCCGCTCGGGCTGACCGCGTGACGGCGCGTGCGCGCTACGACGCCGCCGCGCGCGCGCTCATCGCCAGCGGCGCGTGGCACGCCGAATCCGCCGCCG
>JAIWOS010000138.1 GCA_020217265.1 Thiobacillus sp.
CGGCGCCGGTCAGCGCCAGCGCCAGCGCCAGCCATCGCAGGGGGGCGGTCATGCTTCTTCTCCTTTGAGGATGAACTGGCGATACAAGAGCGGCAGCATCACCAGCGTGAGCAGGGTGGCCGACACCAGCCCGCCGATGACGACGGTGGCGAGCGGCTTCTGGATTTCCGAACCGGGGCCGCTGGCGAACAAGAGCGGCACGAGGCCCAGCGCGGCGATCGAGGCGGTCATGAGCACCGGGCGCAGGCGGCGCAGCGCGCCGTCGCGCACGACCTCGACGCCGCGCTTGCCTTGCGCGCGCAGCTGGTTGAAATGGCTCACCAGCACGACGCCGTTCAGCACCGCGATGCCGAGCAAGGCGATGAAACCGACCGACGCCGGCACCGACAGGTATTGCCCGGACGCGCCGAGCGCATAGATGCCGCCGATCAGCGCCAGCGGCACGTTGGCCATCACCAGCACCGCCTGTTTGGCGTTGCCGAACGTCATGTAGAGCAAGCCACCGATCAGCAGCAGCGCGACCGGCACCACCAGCATCAGACGCTGCGCGGCGCGCTGCTGGTTTTCGAACTGGCCGCCCCAGACGAGGCGGTAGCCCGTCGGCAGCTTCACATCGCGTGCGACCGCGGCGCGCGCGTCCTCGACGAAGCTCACCAGATCGCGACCGCGCACGTTGGTCTGCACCACGGCGAAGCGCGCGGCGTTCTCGCGCTTGACGGCAACCGGGCCGTCGGTGCGTTCGAGCCGCGCCACCTGGTCGAGGCCGATGACGCGGCCGTCGGCGAGCGCCAGCCGGATCTGTTGCAGCGCCTCGGGCGAGTCGCGCAGCTCGGGACCGCCGCGCAGCTGGATCGGCACGCGCCGACCCTCGACCTGCACCATGCCGATGATCTCGCCTTCGAGCTGCGACTTCAGCAGGGCCGCCACGTCGTCGACCGACAACCCGAAGCGCGCGGCGGCGTCGCGATCGACGTTCGCGCGCAGGTACTGCACGCCGTCGTTGGCCTGGGTGTAGGGGTCGGACGCGCCCGGCACTTTCTCGATGGCACGCAGGATGTCGTCAGTCAGCCGGTTGAGCGTGGCGAGATCGGGGCCGAAAATCTTGATCGCCACGTCGCCGCGCGAGCCGGTGAGCATCTCCGACACCCGCATGTCGATCGGCTGGGTGAAGTTGGAATTGATGCCGGGAAACTCGTCGACCACGCGGCGGATTTCGCCGATCAGCCACTCCTTGTCGGGGCGACGCCACTCGGCCATCGGTTTCAGCACCAGGAAGCTGTCGGTCTCGTTGAGCCCCATCGGATCGAGGCCGAGCTCGTCCGAGCCCGCGCGCGCCACGATGCGGCGGATTTCGGGCACGTGTTTCATCAGCGCCTGCTGCACCAACGTGTCCTGCGCGGCCGAGGCGTCGAGGTTGATCGACGGCAGCTTTTCCAGCTGCACCAGGATGTCGCCTTCGTCCATCGTCGGCATGAAGGTCTTGCCGATGAAGGGATAGGTCGCGACCGCGCCGGCCATCAGCACGCCGGCGACGGCGTAGACCAGCTTTGGCCGCGCAAGCGCGCGGTCGAGCAGCGGGGTGTAGAGGGCGAGCGACTTCCGCAGCAGCCAGGGGTCCTCGTGCGCGGCCTGCTTCAACAGGAACGACGCGAGCACCGGGATCACCGTCAGCGCCAGCAGCAACGAAGCCGCCAGCGCGAACACGATGGTCAGCGCGACCGGCGCAAAGAGCTTGCCTTCCAGCCCTTCGAGCGAGAGCAGCGGCAGGAACACGATGGCGATGATGGCGATGCCCGACACCACCGGCGCGGCGACTTCCTGGAGCGCCCACAGCACGCGCTGGATCGGCTTGACCTCGGTATTTTCGGGATCGTGCGCGAGATGGGCGACGACGTTCTCGACCACCACCACCGCCGCGTCGACCAAAAGGCCGATGGCGATGGCGAGCCCGCCGAGACTCATCAGGTTGGCGGTGAGGCCAAACTGGCGCATCAACAGGAAGGTGGCGAGCACGGACAGCGGCAGGATCAGCGCGACCACGATCGCGGCGCGCAGGTTGCCCAGAAACAGCAGCAGCATCGCCACCACCAGCACCGCCGCCTCCATCAGCGCCTTGGTGACGGTGCCCACGGCCCGGTCCACCAGCGCGCTGCGATCGTAGAAGGGCGAAACCGTCACCCCGGGCGGCAGGGTTTTCTGGATCTCGGCGAGCCGGGCCTTGACGCGCGCGATGAGTTCGCCCGCGTTCGCGCCCTTCAATCCGATCACCAGGCCCTCGACCGCCTCGCCTTGGCCGTTCTGCGTGACCGCGCCGTAGCGGGTCAGGGCGCCGGCCTCCACCGTCGCCACGTCTCCCACGGTGACGACCGTGCCGGCCACCGTCTTGATGCCGATCTTCGCCAGATCGGGCAGGGCTTTCAGATTGGCGTCGATGCGCACGACCCAGGCTTCCTCGCCCTCGGACACCCGCCCCGCGCCGTCGTTCTTGCTGTTCATTTCCAGCGCGCGGCGCAGTTCGTCGAGCGTGACGCCGCGCGCGGCCAGCGCCGCCGGATCGGGCACCACGGCATAGGTCGCGACACGGCCGCCGAGCGCGTTGACGTCGGCCACGCCGGGCAGCGCCCTGAGTTGCGGCCGGATCGTCCAGTCGAGCAGGGTGCGCTTCTCGGCGAGCGAGATCGGCCCTTCGACGGTGAACATGTAAAGCTCGGACAGCGGCGTCGAGATCGGCGCGAGCCCGCCGGAGACGTTGGCGGGCAGGTCGCCCTTGACGTTGGCAAAGCGTTCCGCGACCTGCTGGCGCGCCCAGTAGATGTCGGTGCCTTCCTCGAAATCGACCGTGATGTCGACCAGCGCGTTTTTCGACAGGCTGCGGAGGATGGTCTGCTTCGGAATGCCGAGCAGCTCGGTTTCGATCGGCTGCGTGACGCGTGCCTCGACTTCCTCCGGCGTCATGCCGGGCGCCTTGAGGATGAGCTTGACCTGGGTGGACGACACATCCGGAAAGGCGTCGATCGGCAGTTGCTGGAACGCGCGGATGCCCAGCGCCACCAGCACGGCCGCCAGCGCCAGCACCAGCCAGCGTCGCGCCAGCGCCAATTCAGCGAGCGTGTTGAGCATGGCTTACTCCCCGAGCCACTGCGCCTTGAGCGCGGCCACGCCTTTCGCGGCCACGCGCGCGCCCTCCGGCACCCCCGCGACCTCGGCCTGGCTGGCGTTCTGCCGCAGCAGGCGCACCGGCGTCGGCGCGCCGCCGCGCGCGGCGTCGACGAACACGAATGGCGCGCCGGCTTTCCACACCAGCGCGGACGCGGGCACGATG
>JAIWOS010000093.1 GCA_020217265.1 Thiobacillus sp.
GAACCTCCACAGTGTTGCCACCGCTAGGACCTGAACCTAGTGCGTCTACCAATTCCGCCATCTGGGCAATGAAGGCGCGCATTTTAGAGAGCACCCATTAAATTGTCAACGAAGATGTCTTCAAACAAATCCCGTGGCCGTGGCGCCAAGCACAAGGTCCCGGCCATCCGGCTGGCCGATCCGTTCTACGAGCGCGAAATCGAACGCTACGAATCGCCGCTGCCGAGCCGCGAATACATCCTGCAATTGCTGGGCGAGGCCGGCTGCCCGGTCGATGTCGATGCCTTTGCCCAGCAGTTGCAGATTACCGATGACGAGTACGAACTGTTCCAGCGCCGCCTCGGCGCGATGCAACGCGACGGTCAGCTCATGCTCAACCGCAAGCGTCAGCTCTGCCTGCCGGACAAGCTCGACCTCATCAAGGGCCATGTCGAAGGACACCCCGACGGCTTCGGCTTCGTGGTGCCCGACGAAGGCGGCGACGATCTCTTTCTCTCGCCCAAGGAAATGCACCGCGTGCTGCACGGCGACCGCGTGCTGGTGCGCGTCGCCGGCTTCGACCGGCGTGGACGGCGCGAAGCGAAAATCGTCGAGGTGCTGGAGCACGTCAACAAGACCGTCGTCGGCCGCTACTATCTCGAAGGCGGCGTCGGCTTTCTGATCGCGGAAAACCGGCGCATCAATCAGGACATTCTCGTTCCGGCCGAACACGCCAACGGCGCGAAGTCCGGCCAGGTCGTCACGGTGGAAATCGTGACCCAGCCCGGCGCGCACAACGAGGCCGTGGGCCGCGTCGTCGAAATCCTCGGCAGCTATACCGCCCCCGGCATGGAAATCGAGATCGCGCTGAGAAAGCACGACTTGCCCTACGTGTTTCCGCCCGAGGTCGAGAAGCAGGCCGAGGCGCTGCCGAAGAAGGTGTTGAAAAAGGACCTGGCCGGACGCGAGGACATCCGCCATCTGCCGCTGGTCACCATCGACGGCGAAACCGCGCGCGACTTCGACGACGCCGTGTACTGCGAACCGCAGGGCCGCAGCGGCTACCGGCTCGTTGTGGCGATTGCCGACGTCAGCCATTATGTCAAACCCGGCGACGCGCTCGACACCGAAGGCTACAACCGCGGCAACTCGGTGTATTTCCCGCGCCGCGTCATCCCCATGCTGCCCGAGGCGCTGTCGAACGGCCTGTGCTCGCTCAATCCCGAAGTCGACCGCCTGGCCATGGTGTGCGACATGCAGGTCAGCAGCGCAGGCGCAATCAAGGATTACCGGTTCTACCCGGCGGTGATCTTTTCGCACGCGCGCCTCACCTACAACCAGGTGTGGGACTGGCTGTCGGGCGACGCGAAACCCGACAAGAAGCAGGCTGCGCTGATGCCGCACCTCACGGCGCTCGACAAGCTTTTCCGCACGCTGCTGAAGGCGCGCGCCAAGCGTGGCGCCATCGATTTCGGCTCCACCGAAACCCAGATCGTGTTCGACGAACAGGGCAAGATCAAGGAGATCGTGCCGGTGATCCGCAACGACGCACACCGCATCATCGAGGAATGCATGCTCGCGGCCAACGTCTGCGCGTCGGACTTTCTTCACAAGCACAAGCAGCCCGCGCTCTACCGCGTGCACGAAGGCCCCACGCCGGAAAAGCTCGCCGCGCTGCGCGGCTTTCTTGCCGAGTTCGGCCTCGATCTGGGCGGCGGCGACAAGCCGCACGCCAAGGACTACGCCGCGTTGCTCGACAAGATCAAGGACCGGCCCGATCACGGCCTGTTGCAGACCGTGATGCTGCGCTCGCTCAAGCAGGCGATCTACAGCCCGGACAACAAGGGCCACTTCGGTCTGGCCTACGAGGCCTATACCCACTTCACCTCGCCGATCCGCCGCTATCCGGATCTCCTGGTACACCGCGGCATCAAGGCCGTGCTCGCCGGCGAGAAGCTGCCGGGCAAGGGCCTCGCGGAAATCGGCCTGCATTGTTCGATGACCGAGCGCCGCGCCGACGACGCCACCCGCGACGTCGACGCCTGGCTGAAAACCTACTTCATGCAGGATCGCATCGGCGAGGAGTACAACGGCACCGTGAGCGCAGTGACGAGCTTCGGTCTCTTCGTCGCCATCGACGACATCTTCATCGAGGGACTCGTTCACGTGTCCGAGCTCGGCCAGGACTACTTCCACTACGACGCGGCCAAGCACATGATGCTCGGCGAGCGGACGGGCAAGAGCTATCGCCTGGGCGACCGTGTGCGCATCAAGGTGATGCGCGCCGACATCGAAACCAGCAAGATCGACTTCAGCCTCATCGAGCAGGTTGAGTCTGCCGAAGAATTCGCCATGCCGAAAAAGAAATCCGCCAAGGCGGGTGGCCGCAAGAAATGAGCGAGAAACCGGCAGAAAAACTCATCTACGGCTTTCACCCCGTGCTGGCCCGCCTGCGCCAGGATCCGGCCGGCATTTTCGAGATCTACCTCGATCTCACCCGGCGCGACGCGCGCGCGCGCGACCTGGTGCAGCAGGCGCGCGACGCGGGCGTCAAGCTCGCACAGGTCGAAGCCGACCGGCTGGCTCGATTGGTTGGCAAAACAGCCAAACACCAGGGCGTCGTCGCGCGCGTCAAGCCGGTCGCGCTCACGCACTCGCTCGACGAGGTGCTGGAAAACATCCAGGGCCCCCCGCTGCTCGTCATCCTCGACGGCGTCACCGATCCGCACAACCTCGGCGCGATCCTCCGATCCGCGGACGCCTTCGGCGTGCACGCGGTCATCGCGCCGAAAGACAACGCCGTCGGCATCAACGCCACCGTGGAAAAGGTCGCCTCGGGTGCCGCCGAAACCGTGCCCTACCTCATGGTTACCAACCTTGCGCGCACCATCGAGGATTTGAAAGAGCACAACATCTGGGTCATCGCCGCCGACATGGACGGCGAGCTGCCGCTGTCCGGCATCGACTGCAAGACCGGCATCGCCTGGGTGCTCGGTGCAGAAGGTGCCGGCATCCGACGGCTTGTCAAACAGAGCTGCGATCAGGTTGCGCGCATTCCCATCGGCGGCACGGTGGAAAGCCTCAATGTGTCGGTGTCGGCGGCGCTGTGCTTGTATGAGACGGTGCGGCAGCGCGCAATAGGATAGGCAGGTAAGTAGTTCGACGCGGTCATGGGGAGTTCTCCCGTCCAGTCACAAGAAGTTTGCGGGTGGCCGGGTATTTGGGGGTGGCGACTTAGCCAATCAGGGAGAAAAGCAATGTCAGCAACAATGATCAGGACAGGCGTCGCAGGTGTCGCCATAGGTTTTCTTGCTGGATGTGCTCATCAGGTTCCGGCTACGCCCAACACGGCTGCGATCGCGACCCCCGCTCACAAAGTGCCTTTAAGCGTTGGCTTTTATTTTTCGGAGGCCTTTCTGGGATTCCAGCATTCGGAATCGAAATGGGGTGACGGCTGGAACTTCATCAATCTCGGACAGGCGAGTGCCAACCAGTTTCGCGAGGCGCTGGAAAGAAACTACGTCACTGTAGTGAAGCTGAATGGAAAACCTGGCAAGGCAGAATCCGACGCCAAAGCGCTTGATCTCATGATTGCGCCCGAAATTCAGGGGTATGCCTTCGACATTCCACTCACCAAATTCCAGGTGTACCCGGCGACAATCACCTACAAGATCAATGTCTATCAAGGCGATACATTGAGCGCATCGCCGATCGTGAGTGGTGTTGGTGACACGGCGGGTAGTCCCGGGTTTGATTTCAGCACCAACCCGTCGAACTCCGCGAGCAAGGCTATCGAGGACGGTGTCAACAAAGCCATGGCCGTATTAGCCACTACGCCGGTGGTTCAATCTTTGGCGCAGAAGAAGGCGCCTTGAGCCTTCGCGGGTGACGGGTTGTACTCGCGCTCGCACTTTCTGGTGCGTGCGACGCGCGCTTGGGCTGGCGCGGCGGTCAAGGGTGAAATTCCGCTTGGGCGGAAGTCCCCGTTAGCCCCGCACCTTGCGGTACGCCTCCAGCAAACGCTGGTGGATCGCGCTGCCTTCGAAGTCGCTGCCGAGTTTCGTCAGCCCGAAAAAGCGCTCGCCCTGGTTGAACAGCGCAAACGCCTGTTCCAGCGTGTCGCGGCCATACAGCAGGGCGAGCGCAGGCTCGAAGGGGGCGGGGTCGGCAAGCCGGACGAGGTCGGCGATGCACCGGTAGACCTTCAGCCGCGCTTCGCTGCGCTGGCCGAATTGCGCAATCCAGGTGCAGCCTTCGAGGATGGCTTCGTCGTCGCCCAGCGCGAGCGCAAGCAGCAGCTTGAGTTCGCCGACGCGCAGGTCGGTCCACGGTGAATCGGCGTCGGGCGCGAGGCCGATCAGCACGGTCACCAGACGGTCGTCGGCAAGCTCCAGTTCGTTGATCAGATCGAGCAGGTCGGCGCAGGCGTCGGAGTCGAGATCGGGCAGGCGCGCAAGCGCCGGGCGGATGAGGTTGCCGACGCTGTTGTTCTCGAATTCGAGTTCTTCCACCGGGTAAATCTCGGAGACGCTGGGCACGAGAATGCGGCAGGCGTAGACGCCGAGGTGTTCGAAGTCGGCGATGTACACATCGTGGCCTTCGGCGTGCAGCGCGCCAACCGACCAGCGGTAATCTTCCTCGGTGGTGGTGCCGAAATTCCAGTCGACGAAATCGTAGTCCGGCGTGCCGCGCAGGAACTGCCAGCCGATCACGCCGCTGGAATCGACGAAGTGGATTTCCAGGTTCTGAGGATCGGCGATTTCGGCCTGATCGAAGCCGGGGGCGGGGAATCCGGCGAGCGCATCGAGTGCGCGGCCTTGCAATAATTCAGTGAGCGCGCGTTCGAGCGCCACTTCGAAGCGCGGGTGCGCGCCGAAGCTGGCGAAGCAGCCCTGGTCGTACGGATGCAGCAGCGTGACGTTCATCACCGGATACTTGCCGCCGAGCGAGGCGTCCTTCACCAGAATGCCGAAGCCGGCTTCGCGTAATCCACGGATGCCGGCGGCGATGCGCGGATAGCGGTTGATCACGTCCTCGGGCACGTCGGGAAGGCACAGGCCTTCTTCGATGATGCGGAATTTTATGTGGCGCTCGAAGATTTCGGCCAGCGCCTGGGTGCGCGCCTCCATCAGCGTGTTGCCGGCCGACATGCCGTTGCTGACGTAGAGATTGCCGATGAGGTTGACCGGGAAATAGACGGTTTCGCCGTCGGCGAGGCGCTGGTAGGGGAGGGCGCAGATGCCACGATCCAGATTGCCGGAGTTGAGGTCGATCAGCTGATCGGCGCGCACGTTGCCGCCCGGGTTGTAGTGTGCGTGCAGTTTTGGCGTGAGCAGGCCAGCGGGCCAGGCATCGTCGTTTACCTCGAACCAGCGCTCGTCGGGGTGGTGCACGTAATCGCGGCTGGCGATCGCCTCGCCCAGGTAGAAATGCGTCCAGAAATAATTGGTCGAGAGGCGCTCGAAGAATTCGCCGAGCGCGCTCGCCCGCGCGGCCAGCTCGGAGCCGCCCTTGCCGTTGGTGAAGAGGATCGGGCAATCGCGGTCGCGGATGTGCACCGACCACACGCCTTCCACCGGGTTGAGCCAGGATCGCTCCTCGATGTGGAAACCTATGGCATCGAGTTTCGCTTGCAGGGTGGCGATGGAGACTTCGAGCGAAGCGTCCTTGCCGGGGAGGAAATGTTCGGTGGCGGACATGGACGCGCGGCGGGCTGAAAGAGCCGACAGCATACGCGATGCGGCATGACGGCGCGTAGAATCCGGCGCATGGATCGCCGCATTTCAGGAAGTATCGTCTGCGCGCTGCTGGCCGGTTTGCACGGGCCGGCCGGGGCGGGCGCGCAAACCTTCGGGCTGGACGGTGCGCCCGTGTCGCAGACGGTCGGTGCCGACTGGGTCGCGCAGGCGCGCGGGCTGGAACGGCGAGGCGACTGGACGGGGCTCTTGGCGCTGGGGCAGGCGTGGGCGCGCGCCGAGACGGGCAATCCGCTGGCGTGGTTCGTGCAGGGACGGGCGTGGTCGGCGCTGGGGCGGCAGGCGGAAGCCATCGCGGCCTACGAACGCAATCTGCAACTCGACCCCGGCGACGTGCAGGCGCGCAACAACCTGGGCAATGCGCTGCGCGAGGCCGGCCGTCCGCGCGAGGCGATGCTGGCCTGGCGCGCGGCGGTGGAGGTCGACCCCGGCTATCTGCCCGCCTGGCACAACCTGGGGCTGGCCTTCTACCGCATGAAAGGCCAGGCCGGCGTGATGCAGGCGCTAGACACGCTGCGCGTCACCGACCCGGCGCTTGCCGCGGTGTGGCGCAAGCTGGCGCTGGAGTATTCGGCGACGCGCGACGAGCGTGTGGCGCGCGAGGCGCTGAGGGTGCTGCGCGGGCTCAGCGCCGGAGAGCGGGCGCGCATGTTCGACATTTTGTTCGACGCGGGTTGAATCAGGCCGGCTTGCGTTCGAATTCGGCCACCACCTGCCGCAGCCGGCTGGCTTCCAGTTCCGGGCGCATCAGCGCGCGGCGCGTGCGGCCATGCGCGCGCAGCCGGGCGTAAAAATCGGGATCGTCCTCGGCCCGTGCCAGCAGGCTGGCGAGACGCCGTTCGTCGCCCACCGGAAAGTAACCGGGATGATCCGACCCCAGCATGCCGACGTTGCCCGGCATGAATGACGCCAGCACCGGCACGTCGGCGGCGAGCGCTTCGCAGATCACGTTGGCGCCGCCTTCCATCACCGAGCTGATGACCATGAGCTGCGCGCGCGCCAGCCGCTTCAGCACCGCGGCGTGGCTGACACCGCCGGCCCAGTGCCAGCGCGGCAGTTTGCGTTCCGCCAGTTCGGCCGTTTCGGCCATCGCCTCGGACAGCGCCTCGCCCAGATGGGTGACGCGGATGCGCGAATGTTCCGGCAGATGGCGCGTGGCGAGCGCAGGCCGGAAAGGGTCCTTTTCCTCGCGCAGGTGGCCGACCGCCAGCACGTCGAAATGCGCGCCGGGCGCGGGCAGGCGCGCGATGTCGGGTGCGGACTGGTAGATCACGCGCGTCCTGGCGGCGAGCCCGGACGGCAGTTCGTCAATGCCGCGCTCCTGCAGCACGATCAGGCGGTGCGCGAGCGTCAGCGCCTGCTGCGCGTTCGCATCCTCGTGGATGTCACGGTAGAGGTCGGTGCCGGTGAGCGCCAGCAGCAGCGGGCGTGCGGGATGGCGGTCGGCGAAGGCGCGGATCGCGGCAAAGCTGCGTCGCGCGTGCAGGGCCAGCATCAGATCGGCGTCGCGGCCGTCCCATTCCACCTGCACCCGCACCGTGTGGCCGGCGTCGCGCAGGAAGCGCGCCCAGCGCGCGGCGGTGTGCCAGTTGCCGTTGCGGTGCTCGCGGCCGTAGGGCGTGATGAGGGCGATGCGCATGTCGCAAAAGTGTACGCCCGCTTTGGCGGATAATCCCGCCATGCACGAAACCTCCATCACCTCGCGCGACAACCCCATTTTCAAGCGGCTGAAAAAGCTTGCCGACACCGCGCGCGCGCGGCGCGAGGCAAGGATGACGCTGTTGGACGGCGAGCATCTGCTGACGGCCTACCTCGACGCCGGCGGACAACCGCATACCCTGGTGCGCGCCGCATCGTTCGATGCGGCGAAGCTGGCGCCGCTTGCCGCGCGCTGCGCGCAGGCCAGAACGCTGGTGCTGCCGGACGCGCTCTTTGCCGAGCTTTCGCCCGTTGCCACGCCCAGCGGCCTCGTCGCCGAAGCGGCCTGGCTCGTGCCGCCGGCCGTGCCCGGGGTGCCGCTCGTGGTGGTGCTGGAAGACATCCAGGATCCGGGCAACCTGGGCGCGATGCTGCGCACGGCGGCTGCCGCGGGTGCCACGCGCGCGGTGCTCTCCAGGGGCTGCCACGATCCGTGGTCGCCGAAGGCGCTGCGCGGCGGACAGGGCGCGCAGTTCGTGCTGCCGCTGGAAACCGGTGTCGATCTGCCCGGCTGGCTCGCGCGTTTCGCGGGCGACACACTGGCGCTGGCGCTGGCGGAAGACGGCAACCTCTATGCGCGAACGCTCACCGGCCCGCTTGCGATCATTGTCGGCAACGAAGGCGCGGGGCTGTCGGCAGCAGTACGCGCCGCCGCAAGCGCGGTCGTGAGCATCCCGATGCGGGGCAGGGTCGAATCGCTGAACGCGGCAGCGGCGCTCGCCGTTGCGGTGTTCGAGGCGGCTCGCCAGCGCGCCGGCTGAATCAGACTTTCTGCAGGGCGCGCTCGCCGCTGCGGCGGTCGAGCTGCACGCGCAAGTGGTTGTCGCGCGCAAAGTCCATCACGTAGGCGTAGGCGGTGGGGTCGACTTCTTCCAGCCAGCGCGCCACCACCAGACAACGCTCGCCGTCGATGAGACAGGGCTGCACACCGGCCGAGTAGCGCAGGCGGTGGTCGACGAGAAAGCTCGCCAGCGTCGACGACAGCCGCTCGCTCCAGTCAGACGGCCTGAAAGCTTTGCCATTGTCCATCGTGCCGGAAATGACCCAATCGTTCTGCGCCATGTCGTGCTCCCTGGGGGTGGTGCCTGCGATTGCGGCACAAACCCGGCTTCACTTGAGCGACTGCCGCAAGCGGGCGGCGATTTCCTCCACCGACATGCGGGTCGTGTCGAGTACCGGCACGCCGTGGCGGGCGAACAGCGCCTCGGCGGCAACGAGTTCGCTGCGGCACTGTGGCAGGCTGGCGTAGCGGCTGCCGGGGTAGCGCGCCTGGCGGATCGCAGCCAGCCGTGCGGGGTCGAGTGTGAGCCCGCGCAGGCGCGGCAGGTGCGCGTTCAGGCAGCCGGGGAGCGCGTCGCGCGCGAGCTCGTCTGGCGTGAGCGGGTAGTTGGCAACTGCGAGTCCGAAGTGCAGGGCGAGGTAGAGTGCGGTCGGTGTCTTGCCGACACGCGAGACGCCGACCAGGATCAGGTCCGCTTCGGCGAGCCGCTGCGGCGCGAGACCGTCGTCCGCCGCCAGGCTGAAGTTCACCGCGGCCATGCGCGCCTCGTAATCCGGCGCCATGCCGTGGGTATGGCCGGCGCCGGGCACGGCGGGCTGACCGAGCGCGGCCTCCACCGCGGGTGCGATCAACTCGAAGGCGTCGAACAGCGGCGCGCCGGCCTCGCGCAGCACGGCCCGCGCGGCCGGGTCGGTGAGAGTGGAAAACACCAGCGCGCCGGGCGTGGCGGCAATGCGTCCGGCCGCCTCGCGGGCTTTTTCCACGCTGTCGACGAAGGGCAGCACAATCCGGCTACACTCGAAGCCAGGAAACTGCGACAGCACGCTCTTCGCCACCGCCTCGACGGTGACGCCGGTGTGATCCGAAACGCAGTAGACGATGCGCGTGCTCATGGAGAGGGGAAATATGGCTGACCCGACCGACTATATCGTTCCGCTCGATCGCCTGTCGATGGCCGACGTGCCGCGCGTGGGCGGCAAGAATGCCTCGCTCGGCGAAATGATCCGGCATCTTGCCGGCGCCGGCGTCAAGGTGCCGGGCGGCTTTGCCACCACCGCGCAGGCATTCTGGGACTTTCTCGACCACAACGGCCTGCGCGACGCCATCCACGCGAAGCTGGCCGCGCTGGATGTGGCCGACGTCGTGGCGCTCGCCGCGGCCGGCGCCGAAATCCGCGCCCGGGTCGAGGCGGCCGTGCTGCCCCCGGCGCTGGAAGCGGGCCTGCTCACTGCCTACCGCGGGCTCGGCGACGCCGTTTCGGTCGCGGTACGCTCGTCCGCCACCGCCGAAGACCTGCCCGACGCATCCTTTGCCGGCCAGCAGGAAACCTACCTGCACGTGCGCGGCGAAGCGGCGCTGCTTATGCATGTGAAAAAGGTGTTCGCCTCGCTCTACAACGACCGCGCGATCGCCTACCGGGTGCATCACGGTTTTACTCACGCGAACGTCGCGCTGTCGGCCGGCATCCAGCGCATGGTGCGCTCGGATCTCGCCAGCGCCGGGGTGATGTTCACGCTCGACACCGAATCCGGCTTCCGTGACGTCGTCTTCATCACCGCGGCGTACG
>JAIWOS010000025.1 GCA_020217265.1 Thiobacillus sp.
GTCTGGGCGAAACCGTGGTGCAGGGCGCGGTGAACCCGGACGAGTTCACCGTCCACAAGCCGCGGCTGTCCGACGGATTCCCGGCCCTCGTGCGGCGCGAGTTGGGCGAGAAGGCGATCCGCATGGTGTGGCAGGACGGCGCCACCGTGATCGAGGATACGCCCATCGAACTCGCGCGCCGCTACGCACTGGATGACGCCGAGGTGCTCGATCTCGCGCGGCAGGCGATGGCCATCGAGGCGCACTACGGCCGGCCGATGGACATCGAATGGGCGAAGGACGGCGAGAGCGGCGAACTTTTTATCGTGCAGGCGCGCCCCGAAACGGTGAAGGCGCGCGCGACCGGCGGCGAGGCGCGCTACGTGCTGGAAGAAACCGGCAGCGTGCGCATCAGCGGGCGCGCCATCGGTCAGAAGATCGGCGCAGGCGTGGTGCGGGTGATCGCCAGCCCGGCCGAGATGCAGCGTGTCGAGGCCGGCGACGTGCTGGTGACCGACATGACCGACCCCGACTGGGAACCCGTGATGAAGCGCGCCGCCGCCATCGTCACCAACCGCGGCGGGCGCACCTGCCACGCCGCCATCGTCGCGCGCGAGCTGGGCATTCCCGCCGTCGTCGGCACCGGCGAGGCGACCACGGTGCTCGCCGATGGCGAGCCGGTCACCGTGTCCTGCGCCGAAGGCGACACCGGTTTCGTCTACGCCGGCCGGCTGCGCTTCCACCTGGAAACGCTGAGCGTCGAAGCGCTCGCCGAACCGCCGGTGAAGCTGATGATGAACGTCGGCAATCCGGAACGCGCCTTCGAGTTCGCACAGATGCCCAACCACGGCGTGGGCCTCGCGCGGCTCGAATTCATCATCGCGCGCATGATCGGCGTGCATCCCCTTGCAGCGCTGTCTGCGGCACTCCCCTCCCCCGCAGGCGGGGGAGGGGCCGGGGGAGAGGGCGCCTTGCTGGAAGCGGTCCACGAACAAATCCACTCACGCGCCGCCGGCTACGCCGATCCGGTGGCCTTCTACGTCGACAAACTCACCGAAGGCATCGCCACGCTCGCCGCCGCGTTCTGGCCAAAGCCGGTGATCGTGCGCCTGTCCGACTTCAAGTCCAACGAATACGCCAACCTGCTGGGCGGTTCGCTGTACGAGCCGAAGGAGGAAAATCCCATGCTCGGCCTGCGCGGCGCCTCGCGCTACCTGTCGGCGCTGTTCCGTCCCGCCTTTGAGCTGGAATGCCGCGCGCTGAAGCAGGTGCGCGAGACGCTCGGCTACACCAACGTCGAGGTGATGATTCCCTTCGTGCGCACGGTCGACGAATGCGAACGGGTCGTCGCCCTGCTGGCCGACAACGGTCTGGTGCGCGGGCAACTCGGTCTGCGCGTGATCATGATGTGCGAGATTCCCTCCAACGTGCTCGCGGCCGACGACTTCCTCGCGCACGTCGACGGCTATTCCATCGGCAGCAACGACCTCACCCAGCTCACACTCGGCATCGACCGCGATTCCGGGCTGGTGGCAGAAGGCTTCGACGAGCGCAACCCGGCGGTGAAGCGGCTGCTTGCCGACGCCATCGCGGCCTGCAGGCGCCAGAACAAGTACATCGGCATCTGCGGCCAGGGGCCGAGCGACCACCCCGATCTCGCCGACTGGCTGGTGGGCGAGGGCATCGCCTCGATTTCGCTGAACCCGGATACCGTACTGGCGACGTGGAAAAGGCTGGCTGCGGCCTGAATGGCAAACCGAGATGCGGCGGGGGCGTCATTGAGCCGTCCCGGGCAATGGAGTAGAATCCGTCATCACCCGCCCCCGCCAACCAACATGACGAAGTACGTGTTTGTCACCGGTGGGGTGGTTTCTTCCCTCGGGAAAGGGATCGCCTCCGCTTCTCTCGCTGCGCTCTTGGAATCGCGCGGCATCCGCGTCACCCTGTTAAAGCTCGACCCCTATATCAACGTCGATCCCGGAACGATGAGCCCGTTCCAGCACGGCGAGGTGTTCGTGACCGACGACGGCGCCGAAACCGACCTCGACCTGGGGCACTACGAGCGTTTCTCCAGCGCGCGCATGAGCCGCCGCAACAACTTCACCACCGGCCAGATCTACAAATCGGTGATCGACAAGGAACGCCGCGGCGACTACCTGGGCGGCACGGTGCAGGTCATCCCGCACATCACCGACGAGATCAAGCTGTCGATCCGCGAGGGCGCGAAGGGTGCCGACGTGGCGCTGGTCGAAATCGGCGGCACGGTGGGCGACATCGAATCGCTGCCGTTTCTCGAAGCCATCCGCCAGATGGGCTTCGAGGACGGCCCGAAGAACACCTGCTTCATCCATCTCACGCTGCTTCCCTACATTCCCACCGCCGGCGAACTGAAGACCAAACCCACGCAGCACAGCGTGAAGGAACTGCGCGAGATCGGCATCCAGCCCGACATCCTGCTGTGCCGCGCCGACCGCGAAATTCCGGTGGATGAACGGCGCAAGATCGCGCTCTTCACCAACGTGCGGCCCGAAGCCGTGATCGAGGTGCGCGACGCTGATTCGATCTACAAGATTCCGGCCATGCTGCACCAGCAGATGCTCGACGAAATCGTCTGTCACAAGCTCGACATCCTGGCGCGTGCCGCCGACCTCTCCGTGTGGACCCGGCTGGTCGACGCGCTGGAGAACCCGCAGCACTCCGTCGACGTCGCTTTCGTCGGCAAGTACGTCGACCTCACCGAATCGTACAAGTCGCTCTCCGAGGCGATGATCCACGCCGGCATGCATACCAGAAGCCGCGTGCGCATCCATTACATCGATTCCGAACAGATCGAGAAAAGCGGCATCGACGTGCTGAAGGGCATGGATGCGATCCTGGTGCCCGGCGGCTTCGGCAAGCGCGGCGTCGAAGGCAAGATCGCCGCGATCCGCTATGCGCGCGAGAACCGCGTGCCCTACCTTGGCATCTGCCTCGGCATGCAGCTTGCCGTGGTCGAATACGCGCGCGACGTTGCCGGCATGGCCGACGCGCATTCCACCGAATTCGACCCCGAGACCACGCATCCCGTCATTGGCCTCATCACCGAATGGCTCGATCGCACCGGCCAGGTCGAGAAGCGGAGCGAACAGTCCGACCTCGGCGGCACCATGCGCCTGGGCGGCCAGCCGTGCATGCTCAGGCCCGGCACGCTGGCGCGCGAGATCTACGGCGCCGACAGCATCGTCGAGCGCCACCGTCACCGTTACGAAGTGAACAACACCCTGCTGTCGCAGCTCGAAGCCCGCGGGCTGGTCGTGGCCGGCCGCGCGCCGGGCACGGATCTGTGCGAAATGGTCGAACTGCCGCGGGAGGTGCATCCGTGGTTCGTCGGCTGCCAGTTCCACCCCGAATTCACCAGCAACCCGCGCACCGGACATCCGCTATTCTCCGCGTTCGTCCGGGCTGCGCTGGCTTGCCAGGAGGAGAAGCGCCCATGAAACTCTGTCATTTCGAAGCGGGGTTGGACAAACCCCTGTTCCTGATTTCGGGCCCCTGCGTGATCGAATCCGAGCAGCTCGCGATGGACACCGCGGGCCAGCTGAAGGAAATGTGCGCCGCGCTCGGCGTGCCGTTCATCTACAAGTCGTCGTTCGACAAGGCCAACCGCTCGTCCACCCAGTCCTTCCGCGGCCTGGGGCTGGAAGAAGGCCTGCGCATCCTGTCGGAAGTGAAGAAGCAGCTCGGCGTGCCGGTGCTGACCGACGTGCACGAGGACACCCCGCTGGAGGAAGTCGCGTCCGTGGTCGACGTGCTGCAAACCCCCGCCTTCCTGTGCCGTCAGACCAACTTCATCCAGAACGTGGCGCGCCAGGGCAAGCCGGTCAACATCAAGAAGGGCCAGTTCCTCGCGCCGTGGGACATGCAGAACGTCGTCGACAAGGCGCGCGCCGTCGGCAACGAGCAGGTCATGGTGTGCGAACGCGGCGTCTCGTTCGGTTACAACACGCTGGTGTCCGACATGCGCGGGCTCGCGATCATGCGCGCCACGGGCTGCCCGGTGGTGTTCGACGCCACGCATTCGGTGCAGCAGCCGGGCGGGCAGGGCACCAAGAGCGGCGGCCAGCGCGAATTCGTGCCGGTGCTGGCTCGCGCGGCGGTGGCGACCGGCGTTGCTGGCCTCTTTGCCGAGACGCACCCCGATCCCGAATGCGCGCTGTCCGACGGCCCCAACGCGTGGCCGCTGGGCATGATGCGCGAACTGCTGGAAACGCTGAAGGAAATCGACGTGCTGGTGAAGCAGCGCGGGTTTATTGAACACAGGCTGATGAAAACCTGAACGAATGAACAGGGAGGAAAGTGAGGTAAGGGAGGATTTCTTTACCTCCCGTGCCTCCCACCCTCCCCGTAAAAATTTTTAAGGAAAGCAATTGAGCGCAATCATTGATGTCGTCGCCCGGGAAATTCTCGACTCCCGCGGCAATCCCACTGTTGAAGCCGACGTGCTGCTGGAATCCGGCGTGATGGGCCGCGCGGCGGTGCCGTCCGGCGCGTCCACCGGCAGCCGCGAGGCGATCGAGCTGCGCGACGGCGACAAGTCGCGCTATGGCGGCAAGGGCGTGCTGAAGGCCGTCGAGCACGTCAACACCGAAATCTGCGAGGCCATCATCGGCTTGGATGTCGAGGATCAGGCCTTCATCGACAAGACCATGATCGATCTCGACGGCACCGAGAACAAGTCGCGTCTCGGCGCGAACGCGCTGCTCGCCGTGTCGATGGCCTGCGCGCGCGCCGCCGCCGAGCAGGCAGGGCTCCCGCTCTACCGTTACCTGGGCGGCGCCGCGCCGATGCAGCTGCCGGTGCCGATGATGAACATCATCAACGGTGGCGCGCACGCCAACAACAACATCGACATGCAGGAATTCATGATCATTCCGGTCGGCGCGCCAAGCTTCCGCGAAGCGCTGCGCTACGGCGCGGAAGTCTTCCACGCGCTGAAGAAGCTGCTGGACGACGCAGGCATGGCGACGACCGTGGGCGACGAGGGTGGTTTCGCGCCCAACCTCGAATCGCACGAGGCCGCGCTGAAACTCATCGTTCAGGCGATCGAGAAAGCCGGCCTGCAACCCGGCATCGACGTCGCCATCGGCGTCGACTGCGCCGCCAGCGAGTTCTACAAGGACGGCCACTACCATCTCGAATCCGAGAACCTCAAGCTCACCTCGGCACAGTTCACCGACTACCTTGCCGCCTGGTGCGACAAGTATCCCGTCATCAGTATCGAGGACGGCATGGCCGAAGCCGACTGGGATGGCTGGAAGATCCTCACCGACAAGCTCGGCAAGCGCGTGCAGCTGGTCGGCGACGACCTCTTCGTCACCAACACCCGCATCCTCAAGGAAGGGATCGAGAAAGGCATCACCAACTCGATCCTGATCAAGGTCAACCAGATCGGCACCCTGTCGGAAACCTTCCAGGCCATCGAAATGGCCAAGCAGGCGGGCTACACCTCGGTGATCTCGCACCGCTCGGGCGAAACCGAAGACAGCACCATCGCCGACCTGGCGGTGGCCACCAACGCGCGCCAGATCAAGACCGGCTCGCTGTCGCGCTCCGACCGCATGGCCAAGTACAACCAGCTCCTGCGCATCGAGGAAGAACTCGGTGACACGGCGAGCTACCCCGGGCGCGATGCGTTCCGCCAGCGCGGCTAACACAGGGTGGGCCCGGCTGGGCGCGCGTTTGCGTGCCCAGGGTCTGGCATGGACGCTGGCCGCGGCCATCGTCTTGCTGCAGTATCCGCTGTGGCTGGGCGAGGGCGGCTGGCTGAAAGTGCGCGAGAACGCACGCAAGATCGAGACGCAGCAGGCCTTGAACGATCGCCTGCAAACCCGCAATGCCGGCTTGCTGGCCGAGCTTGGCGATCTCAAGCAGGGGCGCGACGCCATCGAGGAACGTGCACGCAACGAGTTGGGCATGATCGCGCCGGACGAATGGTTCGTCCGCGTCGTGACCGCCCATTCCGTCCAGACGAGAAAAGCGAATGAGTGATTTGCAGATTGCCCTGCTGGTGGCCGGCGCCGTGATCGTTGCGGCGGTCGTGCTGTTCAACTGGTTTCAGGAGCGGCGCTTCCGCAAGCAGGCCGACGCCGCGTTCCAGGCACCGCGTGCCGATCCCCTGATGGACGCGGGCGCGGCGCCGCAGGCGCGCCCCGAGCGGATCGAGCCGGCCCTGCGCGACCCGGTGTTCGAATCCGGCGAACCCGATGTGGTGATCGAAATTGGCGAACCGCATCTGTCGCTGGATTCGCAGCCGACGGCACCGGTGGCACCACCGCCGCTCGCACCCTCCGTTGCCGCGATCCGCGATCCCGCGCCGCGACCCATCCCCGCCACGTCCTCTGCTCCGGCTCCGGCCGCTGCGCGAGCCAGCGTGACGACCCTGGCCGCACCTGCCCCCTACGACGAGCTGATCGAATATCGTGTGCGTCTGCAGGGCGACGGCATCCTGGCGAGCGTGTTCGCCGATGCGTTCAATCAGTTGCGCGGCCTGGGCAAGGTCGTGCGCTGGCATGGGCTGCCGGTGGGCGCCGTCGAATGGGAAGAAGTTCACCCCTGGCGCGACGCGCATTACCAGCAGGTGATCGTTACCCTGCAACTGGCCGACCGCAACGGCGCGGTCACCGAAGATCAGCTGGCGGCGCTGTGCGCTGCGCTGACCGCGGTGGCCAGCGCCCACGGGCTGCGCATCGCCTGCGACGACATGGCCGACGCGCTCGAGCGCGCGCAGTCCATCGACCGCTTCTGCGTCGATGTCGACGTGCTGATCGGCCTCAATGTCGTCGCGCGTGGCGAAGGTGCGGTCAACCTTGCGCGCATCGTGCGCGAAGCCGAAAGCGGCGGCATGGTGCTCGGTACCGACGGCGTGTTCCAGCTGCTCGACAGTCGCGGCGAGCCGTTGTATGCCCTGTGCAACCACGATGCCGAACCTTTCTTCGGCGACGTGCACGAGGGCCAGTCCTCGCAGGGCGTCACCCTTCAGTTCGACGTGCCGCGCGTGCCGGATGGCGTCAAGGTATTCGACGGCATGGTTGCTTTCGGGCGGCGCCTTGCCAACGAAGTCGGCGGCATCCTGGTGGACGACAACCTGCGTCCGCTTACCGACGCCGGCATCGACAAGATCCGTACCCAGCTCACGCAGATTTACGAACGCATGGAGGCACGCGGCGTGCCCTCCGGCTCACGTCGGGCGCTGCGTCTGTTCTCCTGATGGCCGCGCCGGAGCTTGTGGCCCGCGCCGCTGCGCTGCGCCAGGAAATCGAGCGCCACAACACCGCCTACTACGTCCTCGACGCGCCGACGATTCCCGACGCGGAATACGACCGTCTTTTTCGCGAACTGCAGGCGCTCGAGGCCGAATACCCCGAACTCGCCACGCCGGATTCGCCGACCCGGCGCGTCGGCGGCCGTCCGCTCGAAGGGTTCGCGCCGGTGCGCCACGCCGTGCCCATGCTGTCGATTCGCACCGAAACCGATACGACCGCCGCCGGCGCGCGCGCCTTCGACGTCCGGGTCAGAAAGGAACTCGGGCTGACCGATGCCGATCCGCCGGTCGAATACGCGGCCGAACTGAAATTCGACGGGCTGGCCATCAACCTGCGCTACGAACACGGCGTGCTCGTGCAGGCGGCAACGCGCGGCGACGGCGAAACCGGCGAGGACGTCACGCAGAACGTCCGTACCGTGCATTCCGTGCCCTTGCGCCTCGCTTGCGAGTCGCCGCCCGCCGTGCTCGAAGTGCGCGGCGAAATCTACATGCGGCGCGACGACTTCGAACGCTACAACGCGAAGCAGCGCGCGGATGGCAAGGCAACTCTGGTGAACCCGCGCAACGGCGCCGCCGGCAGCATCCGCCAGCTCGATCCCCGGCTGGCGGCGCAGCGCCCGTTGTCCTTTTTTGCCTATGGCCTGGGCGAAGTGCAGGGCTGGGCAGCGCAGCCTGCCACGCACAGCGCCACCCTTGACGCGCTCGCCGCGATGGGCGTGCCGGTGTGCGGCGAGCGCATCGTCGGCAACGGCGCCGACGCGCTCGTCGCCTTTCACGACGACATCGAGGCGCGGCGCGACCGCCTGCCCTTCGACATCGACGGCGTGGTGTACAAGGTCAACCGCCTCGATCAACAGCGCCAGCTGGGTTTTCTCACGCGCGAGCCGCGCTGGGCGGTGGCGCACAAGTTTCCGGCGCAGGAAGAAATGACGCGGGTGGAAGCGATCGAGGTGCAGGTGGGGCGCACCGGCGCGCTCACCCCGGTGGCGCGCCTGCATCCGGTCTTCGTGGGCGGCGTCACCGTCACCAACGCCACGCTGCACAACCAGGACGAGATCGACCGCAAGGACGTGCGCGTGGGCGACACCGTCATCGTGCGGCGCGCGGGCGACGTGATTCCCGAAGTGGTCGCGGTGGTGCCGGATCGCCGCCCGCAGCCCGAGCCGCCGCGCTTCAATATCCTGGCAAGCTATCCCGTCTGCCCCGAATGCGGCTCGCACGTGGTGCGACTCGACGGCGAAGCGGCGGTGCGCTGCACCGGCGGCCTCTACTGCCCGGCGCAGCGCAAACAGGCGCTGCTGCACTTTGCGTCGCGTCGGGCGATGGACATCGAAGGCCTCGGCGACAAACTGGTCGACCAGCTGGTCGACCGTGGCCTGGTGAAAACGCCCGCCGACATCTACGCGCTCGACGCTGCCACGCTGGCCGGACTCGACCGCATGGCGGAAAAATCCGCTGCCAATCTCGTCGCCGCCATCAAGGCCAGCAAGGACACCTCGCTTGCGCGCTTCATTTTCGCGCTCGGCATCCGTAATGTCGGGGAGACCACGGCCAAGGACCTGGCGCGGCATTTCGGCTCGCTGGATGCCTTGATTGCGGCCAGCGAGGACGACCTGCTTGCGGTGCGCGATGTCGGCCCCGTCGTCGCGCAGTCGATCCGGCAGTTTTTCGCCGAGCCGCACAACCTCGAAGTCGTCGCCAGGCTGCGCACGGCCGGCGTGCGCTGGCCCGAGGCCACGGGCATGCAACAATCGGCCGGTATCCTCGCCGGCAAGACACTGGTGCTCACCGGCACCCTGCCGACGCTGACGCGCGACGCCGCGAAGGAAATGATCGAGGCGGCCGGCGGCAAGGTCGCAGGCTCGGTGTCGAAGAAGACCGACTACGTCGTCGCCGGTGCCGATGCCGGCAGCAAGCTGGCGAAGGCGCAGGAGCTCGGCGTGGCGGTGATCGACGAGGCCGGATTGCGGGCGCTGCTCGGGGCGACTATGGGGTGATTTTTATTCGCGACGGGCGCGAAGCGGTGCGAAGAGAAATCCGGACTTTGCGCAGCCTGGCGTCCGAATTCGCAGGGCGGTTCAATCACATCAACAATCAGGGAAGAGACCCATGCAAAAAGTAAAAAAAGCCGTATTCCCGGTCGCCGGCCTCGGCACCCGGTTCTTGCCCGCCACCAAGGCGAGCCCGAAGGAAATGCTCCCCATCGTCGACAAGCCCTTGATCCAGTACGCGGTCGAGGAGGCGATGGACGCCGGCATCACCGACATCATCTTCATCTCCAGCCGCACCAAGCGCACCGTCGAAGACCATTTCGACAAGGCCTACGAACTCGAAACCGAACTGGAGGCGCGCGGCAAGCGGCGGGTGCTGGAACTGGTGCAGTCGATCCGCCCGGCGGGCGTCAACTTCATCTACATCCGCCAGGCCGAGGCGCTCGGGCTGGGGCACGCCGTGCTGTGCGCGCAGCCGGTGGTCGGCAACGAACCCTTTGCCGTCATCCTCGCCGACGACCTGCTCGACGGCACGCCGGCAGTGATGAAGCAGATGGTCGACCAGTACAACTACTACCAGTGCTCGGTGCTCGGCGTGCAGCAGGTGCCGCGCGAGGACACCGCCGCCTACGGCATCGTCGACGCCACGCCGATGGCCGAGCGGGTGTCGAGGGTCAACGCCATCGTCGAGAAGCCCAAGCCCGAGGAAGCGCCCTCGACCCTCGGCGTAGTCGGGCGCTACATCCTCACCCCGCGCATCTTCCACCACATCCAGCATCTGAAGCCCGGCGCCGGCGGCGAACTGCAGCTCACCGACGCCATCGCTGCGCTGCTGAAGGAGCAGCAGGTGCTCGCCTACGCCTACGACGGCGTGCGCTACGACTGCGGCAGCAAGCTGGGTTATCTGCAGGCCACCGTCGAATACGCCCTGAAGCACGGCGAGGTGAGCGAGGATTTCGCGGCCTATCTCAAGGCGCGCATGTGCTGAGGCGCGACGGGCCTGCCGCCTGTCAATCGTCCAGCCAGCCGTCGGCTGGTTGCGCTGGCACCAGCCGTGGAATCCTCGCCTTGCAATTGGGGTAGGCCTGCTGCACCGTGACCCGTACGTGGCGCCGGGCCGTTGGCCAGATGTCTTCGTATGCGTGCCGGTCTTCGATGAGTGCCGCGGCGCCATTCACACGCGCCCGCGCGCGGTTCCGAAAGTCCACGAACAGCAGGCCGATGCGGGGGTTGACCAGGAGGTTGCCCAGCGAGTTGTAGAGCTGGTTGCCGCTGAAATCCGGAAACACCAGCGTCTTCGCGTCCAGCACCTTGAGCAGGGGGTAGGGCACGCCCGCGGCGTTGAACTCCCGCCCGCGATAACTGCAGTCGCAGTCGCCCCGGTCATTGGCGGTGGCGATGAAGAAGAAGGGCTGCGCTTCCAGAAACGCCGCCCAGGCAGGCGGGAGGTGGTCGCGGATCATGCCGAGATTGTGCTCGTTCCAATGGCCTTCCGCGCCGAAGCGGCGCTGCGCTTCCAATTCGCCCGTGTGCAGCGGCGTCTGCGTCTTTTTGTCGTGCATGGCGTTTCCCGTGCTCACAAGCCCAGATCGGACAGCCCGGGGTGCTCGTCCGGGCGGCGCCCCAGCGGCCAGAAGAACTTGCGGTCGGCGTCCGCGATCGGCAGGTCGTTGATGCTCGCGTAGCGGCGCATCATCAGCCCCGCTTCGTTGAATTCCCAGTTCTCGTTGCCGTAGGCGCGGTACCACTGTCCCGAGTCGTCGTGCCATTCGTAGGCGAAGCGCACGGCGATGCGGTTGCCGGTGAAGCTCCACAGTTCCTTGATCAGGCGGTAGTCGAGCTCGCGCGCCCACTTGCGTTCGAGAAAGCGCTGCACTTCGGCGCGGCCGACGGGGAATTCGGCGCGGTTGCGCCAGCGCGTGTCTTCCGTGTACACCTGCACCACGCGCGCGGGATCGCGGCTGTTCCAGGCGTCCTCGGCCATGCGCACTTTCTGGCGCGCGCTGTCTTCGGTGAATGGGGGCAGGGGCGGTCGGGTTTCCATGGGCTCTCCTTGGATGCGGGAATGGGGGTAGACAGACCTGTCTACCTGAGCCCAGTCTAGTCTGTGTAGACAGACTTGTCTACAATGTTTGGATGGCAACAGATCACCCAGCCGTCGAGGTGCTTTCCGCCCGCGACCGCATCCTGCACACCGCGCACGATCTCTTCTACTGCGACGGCATCCGCGCCACCGGCATCGACCGTGTCATCGCCGAATCCGGCGTGGCCAAGCTCACCTTCTACCGGCATTTTCCGAGCAAGAACGATCTCGTCCGCGCCTATCTGGATTTCCGCCACCGGCGCTGGATGGCCTGGTTCGCCGACACGCTGGCGCGCCACGGCGGCGGGCCGGACGCGCTGGTGCCGGCGCTGGGGGAGTGGCTGCGCGATCCGGATTACCGCGGCTGCGCCTTCATCAACACGGTGGGCGAGCTTGCCGGCAGCTTTCCGGAGGTGATCGAGATCGCGCGCGCGCACAAGGCCGAGGTGACTGCAGCCATCGCGGCCGTGCTGCCGGCATCGCGCAAGCGTGCCGGGCAGGCACAGGCGATCGCGCTCGCCATCGACGGCGCCATCGTGCGCGCGCAGTACGACGAAACGCCCGAG
Source organism: Thiobacillus sp. (assembly GCA_020217265.1). Classification (GTDB taxonomy): domain Bacteria; phylum Pseudomonadota; class Gammaproteobacteria; order Burkholderiales; family Thiobacillaceae; genus Thiobacillus. The sequence continues at coordinate 11,923 of JAIWOS010000025.1, forward strand.
GCGGCGCTGGAGGCGCTTGCGCGCATCGTCAAGGCCTTGCTGAAGGCATAGCGGGTTCGCCGCCGTGCCGCCACACGGCGGCTTCGAGCGCGTCGCCCGGCGCCATGCCCTGCGCCAGCAACGCGGCGACCATGCCGGTGAGGCGATCGCCCGACCCGGCCTGGGCGAGATGCGGGCCGCCGGTGGTGTTGATCGCGTAGCGGCCCTGCGGGTGCGCGATGACCGTGCCCGCGCCCTTCAGCGCCACATGCGCATGGAAGCGCGCGGCAAGCGTGGTGGTGGCGGCGATGCGGTCGGCCTGCACGGC
>JAIWOS010000070.1 GCA_020217265.1 Thiobacillus sp.
GTGTCGCGGCCCGCGCCCGCTACCTGCGTGACAATCCGCGCCCGTGCACAAGCTGGCGCCGGGCCAGCGCGTGCGGCTGGCGCCATGAGCGCGTCGCCGCGCTTCGTACCCGGGCGCGGCAACCTGTCGCGCTGGGCGATCGAGCATCCCGCGCTGCTGCGCTTTTTCGTCGTGTTAGTCCTGCTCCTGGGCGTGCGATCGTATTTCCAGCTGGGGCAGGCCGAAGACCCGCCGTTCACGTTCAAGACGATGCTGATCCAGGCCTACTGGCCCGGGGCGACGGCCGGGGAAGTCTCGGAACAGCTCACCGAGCGCATCGAGAAGAAGCTCCAGGAACTGCCCGAACTCGACTACGTGGTGAGTTACGCCAAGCCGGGCGAAACCGCGCTGTTCGTGAACATCAAGGAAGCCGTGCGCGGCCGCGACGTGGCCGACGCCTGGTACCAGATACGCAAGAAGATCGGCGACCTGAAACCGCAGTTGCCGGCCGGCGTACAGGGGCCGTATTTCAACGACGAATTCGGCGACACCTTCGGCTCGATCTACGCCTTTACCGGCGACGGCTACTCGCGCGCCGAGCTGCGCCGCGCGGCGGAGGACGCGCAGCGCGAAATCCGCCGCCTGCCCAACGTGGGCAAGGTCGAGCTGTTTGGCGTGGTGCCGGAGAAAATCTATATCGAGGTGCCGCTGCAGAAGCTCGCCACGCTGGGGGTGAGCCCGCAGCAGATCATGCAGGCGGTGGCCGACCAGAACGGGGTGGTGGCGAACGGCCGGGTGGAAAACGCCACGCTGTCGATTCCGCTCAGGGTTTCGGGGCCGTATTCGGACGTGGAGCGGCTGCGCGAGACCATCATCCGCATCGGCAGCCGCAGCCTGCGGTTGGGCGACATCGCCGAGGTGACGCGCCGCTACGAGGACCCGCCGGCGACGGAAATCCGCTCGCAGGGCGTGCCGGCGGTGCTGCTCGGCGTGTCGCTCGCCAAAGGCGGCGACGTGCTCGCGCTGGGGCGCGACGTGGGCGCCAAAATGGCCGAGCTGCAGCGCGCGCTGCCGGTGGGGCTGGAAATCGCGCAGATCCACGACCAGCCGAGAATCGTCGCGAAGGCGGTGAATCTTTTCATGCGCAGCTTTCTCGAGGCGCTCGCCATCGTGCTCGCGGTCACCTTTCTTGCGCTGAAGTGGCGCGCCGGGCTGGTGGTCACGCTGTCGATCCCGGTGGTGCTGGCGATCACCTTTACCGTCATGTGGCTTGCCGGCATCGACCTGCACCGCATTTCCACCGGCGCGCTCATCATCGCGCTGGGCCTCCTAGTGGACGACGCGATCATCGCGGTGGAAATGATGGCGCACAAGCTGGAGGCCGGCTGGAGCCGGTTCGAGGCGGCGACCTTCGCCTTCCAGTCGACCGCATTCCCCATGCTCACCGGCACCCTGCTCACCGCCGCGGCGTTTCTGCCGATCGCGCTGGCGAAGTCGATGGTCGGCGAATACACCTTCGCCATTTTCGCGGTGACGACGATCGCGCTCGTGTCGTCATGGCTGGTCGCGGTCATCGTCACACCATACTTTGGCCATCTGATCCTGAAGCCGGCGCACCGCGAGGAAGACGAGAACGCCATCTACCGCACGCCGTTCTACCGGCGTTTCCGCGCGGCGGTCGAGTGGTGCCTCGTGCATCGCAAGACGGTGATCGCGCTGACCGTGCTGGCGCTGGTCGTCGGCGTCGCTGCCATGCAGAAGGTGGAAAAGCAGTTCTTCCCGCAGTCCGACCGGCTGGAAATCCTGGTCGAGATGTGGCTGCCCGAAGGCGCGTCGATCGACGCCACCCGCGCCGAGGCGGTGCGGCTGGAGAATCTGTTGCGCCGCGATGCCGACGTGGCGCACGTGGTGAACTACATCGGCGTGGGCGCGCCGCGCTTCGTGCTCGCGCTCGACCAGCGGCTCGCCAACCGCAATTTCGCCCAGCTGGTGGTGATCGCGAAGGACGTGCCGGCGCGCGAGCGCGAGATCGCGCGCATCCGCACCTTGTTCGAGAAGGAGTTTCCCAACGTGCGCGGCCGCGCGGTGCGCTTCGAGTACGGCCCGCCGGCGGGTTACCCGGTGCAGTACCGTCTGTCGGGCAGCGACATCCCGCGTCTCAAGGCCGAGGCGGAAAAGCTGCGCCATATCGTCGCCGCGCACCCGCGGGTGACGGCGGTGAATTTCGACTGGTACGAACAGTCGCTCGCGGTGAAGGCCCAGCTCGATCAGGACAAGATCAAGGCGCTGGGCTTGAGTTCCGACCTGGTCGGCCGGCTGGTGGCGCTGCAACTCGCCGGCGCGACCGTCACCCAGTTCCGCGAGAACGATCTTTTGATCGACGTGGTGCTGCGCACGCCGCGCGCCGAGCATCGCACGGTCGATGCGCTCGCCGCGCTGCCGCTCGGCAGCTTCAACGGCCAGAGCGTGACGCTGGGCCAGGTTGCCCGCTTCACGCCGGCGTTCGAGGACGGCGTGATCTGGCGGCGCAACCGCCTGCCGACGATCGCGGTGCGCGGCGACCCGGTCGGCACGACCCAGCCCGCGACCATCGTCGCCGATCTCGCGCCCCGGGTGGCGCAGTTCCAGGCGCAGCTGCCGCACGGATTCCGGCTGGAAATCGGCGGCCCGGTCGAGTCGAGCGCCAGGGCCAACGCCGCCATCGCGGCCTCGTGGCCGCTGATCGTCATCGTCACCTTCAGCCTCCTGATGCTCCAGCTCGGCAGCTTTTCCCGTTCGCTGCTGGTGGTGCTGACCGCGCCGCTGGGGGTGATCGGCGTGGCCGTCGCGCTGCTGGTGAGCGGACGGCCGATGGGCTTCGTCGCGCTGCTCGGCATCATTTCGCTGGCCGGCATGATCATGCGCAATTCGGTGATCCTGGTCGACCATATCCGCCAGGACATCGAGCGCGGGCTGTCGGAGTGGGATGCCGTGGTCGAATCGACGGTGCGGCGCATGCGGCCGATCAGCCTCACCGCGGCCGCCGCCGTGCTGGCGATGATTCCGCTGTCGCGCTCGATCTTCTGGGGGCCGATGGCGGTGGCGGTGATGGGCGGGCTCGTCGCGGCAACCTTCCTCACGCTGTTCTTCCTGCCCGCCCTGTATGCGGCGTGGTTCCGGGTGAAGCCCGGGCCGGGGGCGGCATGAAGGCGCGTGCGCTGGCGGCTGCGCTGCTGCTGGCAGGCTGCGCCGGGCAGCCGCCGGCTGGGGCGCCGCCGTCGCTTGCCGA
>JAIWOS010000139.1 GCA_020217265.1 Thiobacillus sp.
GGCCGCGGCCGGCGTCTTGAGCGCGGTTTCGGCCACGAACGGCGCCGTTGCCGTTGCGGCGGGAGGCTGCGCAGCCGGCAACGGCGCGTGCGTCGGGGCGGCCACAGGCCGGGGCTCCGCGGGGACGGGCAGCACGTTCGATGTCACGTGCACCTCCTCGCCGGCATCGCTGTTGAGCCACCAATACAGCGCAATCGGCAACGCTACCGCCAGCAACGTGCCTAGCATCAGCATCAGGATCCAGGGCGAAGTCAGCCAGTGTGCGGGCGCAGGCGCCGCAACATGCGCAACCGGGGCAGCGTCCTCGGGCGCGCCAGCCATGCCGGCCAGTAGCGGCTCGGGGTCGAGCCCCAGCAGCCTCGCGTAGTTGCGGACGAAGCCGCGCGCGAACACGGGTTGCCCCAGGCTCGAGAAATCCTCGCTTTCCATCGCGTCGATCTGCCGGTGCATCAGGCGCAGACGGGTCGCGGCGTCTTCCACGCTCATGCCGCGGGATTCGCGCGCTGCGCGCAACGCCTTGCCGACCGCGCCCTGAACCGCGTCGCTCATTCGAATTGTCCGGACAGGAGCTGGCCCGCTTCTTTCGAATCGGGGAAGCGCTTGCGCAATTGCAGGCCGTAGGCGGCTTCCTGCGCGCGGTCGCCCAGCTTGCGTTCGACGCGCACGGCAAGCCACAGGCTGGCTGCGGTCGGCGGCGCCAGCTCGTCGCGGCGGGCGAGCAGACGCTGCGCGTCGGGCAGGCGACCCTGAACGAAGCGCAGGTTCGCCAGACGCAGCACGGTGCCGGGGTTGTCGGGCTGGAGTTTCAGCGATTTGACCAGATTCGCTTCGGCCAGCGCGAGATCGCCTTTCATGGCGGCGCACTCGCCCGCGTTGGCCATGGCCAGTTCCGGCTGCGAATAGAGCGGATTGCGCAAGGCCGCGGCAAATTGTTCGAGGCCCTCGTCGTGCCGGCCTCGGGTACAGAGAAACCAGCCATAGTTGTTGTGCGCTTCGGAATCGGCCCGGTCGAGCTCGATGGCGCGCCGGAAATTTTCCTCCGCCAGCTTGTCCTCGGCGAGCTCCATGTAGATCAGGCCGTAAATGTTGTAGGCCGGGCCGTAGCGGCTGTCGACGACGATCGCCTTGCGCAGTTCTTCAAGCGCGATCTTGTATTGCGCGCGCGCGTAATACGCGGCCGCCAGCTCGGTGAAGGTGCGCGCGCGCTGGCGCGCTTCGCTGTCGGGCGCATTGCTCCCGACCATGCCCGAGCCGGCATCCGGCCCCGCTCCCGGCGCTGCCGCGCAGCCTGCCAGCAGTATTACCGTAAGCGCGCTCGCCAGTTTCATGCGGCCTCCTTGTGGATACGCTTGATCACCCGACCGCTCTTGTCGGCGACGCGGCCGGCCAGTTGCCCGCACGCCGCGTCGATGTCGTCGCCGCGCGTCTTGCGCGTGGTCACCACCAGGCCCGCGTCCTGCAGGATTTCGCGGAACGCGCGCTGGGCGTCGGCGCGAGGCTTGTCGTAGCCCGAATCGGGAAAGGGATTGAAGGGGATCAGGTTGAACTTGCAGGGCACGTCGCGCACCAGTTCGACCAGCTGCCGCGCGTGCGCGGGCGTGTCGTTCACGCCCGCCAGCAGCACGTACTCGAAGGTGATGAAATCGCGCGGCGCGTGCACCAGATAACGGCGGCACGCCGCCATCAGTTCGGCCAGCGGATACTTCTTGTTGATCGGCACGAGCTGGTCGCGCAGGGCGTCGTTCGGCGCATGCAGGGACACCGCGAGCGCGACCGGGCAGCGCTCGGCCAGCCGGTCGATGGCCGGCACGATGCCCGAGGTCGAGACCGTCACACGGCGGCGCGACAGGCCGTAGGCGTGGTCGTCGAGCATCACGTGCAGGGCCGTCACCACGTTCTCGAAATTGGCGAGCGGCTCGCCCATGCCCATCATCACCACGTTCGACACCGGGCGCGGATCGATCGCCCCGGTGGTGCGATTCGACTCGGTCTTGAGGCTGTGCTGCGCGACCCACAGCTGGCCGACGATCTCGGCCACCGTGAGATTGCGGTTGAACCCCTGGCGGCCAGTCGAACAGAAGGTGCATTCCAGCGCGCAGCCCACCTGCGAAGACACGCACAGCGTGCCGCGGTCATCTTCGGGAATGAAGACGGTTTCGATGCCGTTGCCGACGCCGACTTCGAACAGCCACTTGCGCGTGCCGTCCGCCGAAGCGTGCGCCAGCTTGACTGCCGGCGCACGCACCTCGGCGTCCACGGCAAGCTTCTCGCGCAGCGACTTGGCGATATCGGTCATCTGCGCGAAGTCGGCCACGCCCGACTGGTGTATCCAGCGGAACACCTGTTTGGCGCGGAAAGGCTTTTCGCCGTGTTCAGCGAACCAGGCGGTCAGGCCTTCGAGGTCGAAATCGAGCAGGTTCTGCGGCATCGCCGGGGGTCAGCGACCTGCGTAGACTTCGCAGGCGGGGAAGAAATAGGCGATCTCGATCGCCGCGGTTTCCGGCGCGTCCGAACCGTGCACGGCGTTGGCGTCGATGCTCTCGGCAAAGTCGGCGCGGATGGTGCCGGGCTCGGCCTTCTTCGGGTCGGTGGCGCCCATCAGCGCGCGGTTCTTGGCGATGGCGTCCTCGCCTTCCAGCACCTGCAGCACGACCGGGCCGGAAATCATGAACTCGACCAGATCCTTGAAGAAGGGGCGGTCCTTGTGCACGGCGTAGAAACCTTCGGCCTCCTGGCGCGACAGATGCTTCATCTTCGACGCCACGACCTTGAGGCCGTTGGATTCGAAGCGGCTGACGATCTTGCCGATCACGTTCTTTTTGACGGCGTCGGGCTTGATGATGGAAAAGGTGCGCTGAACAGCCATGGTTTGCTCCAGACAAAAATTAAGAAATAAACGGACAAAAAACGATGAAAATCAGCCCGATAGGATAGCACGCGCCGGCTGCGTCTGTCTGCCGGAAAGCGCCGGCATTCAGGTTTCCCGCCACTCCGGGAGCAGACCGGCTTCGCCCGGCCCCGCCAGCCAGTCGGCATGGCAGCCGAAGCCCGCCGCCCACACGGCCGCGTCGCCGCAATACAGCACCGGCAGTTGCGCCCGCGCCCAGGGCGGAACGCCGCGTTCCTGCAGCAGAATCTTGAGGCTGCGCGCGGGGCCGCCGGCACGCAGACGCAGATGTTCGCCGCCGCGTCGGCACCCCAGCGTGACCGGCGCGCCGTC
>JAIWOS010000164.1 GCA_020217265.1 Thiobacillus sp.
CCCATCCTCATGACCACCGCCGCGATGGTGCTGGGCGCGGTGCCGCTGGCGCTCGCCGCCGGCGCAGGCGCCGAATCGCGCGCCCCCATCGGCTGGGTCATCGTCGGCGGGCTGCTGCTCGGCACCCTGCTCACCCTGTTCGTCATCCCCGTCGCCTACACCCTGCTCGTGCGCGACCCGCGAGCCGCCGGCGCCGCCCGTCCCGCCTGAGCGCCGGAACTGTCGAGCCCGCCACCCGCGCTGTCGAAGCCTCGTCAGCGCGGGCAGGCTCACGACTTCATCACGCCTTCACGCACGCCTGATTTACTGCGGTTTTTCACTCTTTTACCCGCCGCGGAGGCTTTGGCATGGACGCTGCATATACCCTTGCACACGCAACGCATGGAGACTCAACATGATCGAACTCGAATCCGGCAACGTCCTCGACATCAAGCTTAAGGAGGACGCCCAGGGGCGCGACCGCGTCGAACTGGCGCTGCAGGGCGACTGCACCCTGAGCCTCACCCCGCATCAGGCGCGCGTACTGGCCACCGAACTCATCATGGCGGTAAACCGCGCCGAGGTCCGCAACAACCTCAAGCACAGCCAGAACGTGGTGCGCGGCGGGCAGTTCGGCAGCGACCAAAGACGCGGCTTGTTCCACCAGGCCTTCGCCAAGTAAATGGTTTCCAGGCCGGTCGGCTTCGACCGGACCGGGGTAGCGAGCAGCCAGGCGAACTACCCGACAAATAGCCCCGCATTGTCGGCGGCCCGCCATCCGTGATAGGGTGGCACTCGGCGCGAGGGACTCGTCCTCGCGCCTTTTTATTTCAACCGCTCGCGAGAATCAGCATGGCCGTCATCGAACTCACCAAGGACAATTTCGAATCCACCATCAACGGCAACGACGTTGTCATCGTCGACTTCTGGGCGCCCTGGTGCGGCCCCTGCCGCGGTTTCGCGCCGATCTTCGAGGCGGCCAGCGAAAAGCACGCCGGCATCGTCTTCGCCAAGGTCAACACCGAAGTCGAACAGGAACTGGCCGGCTACTTCCAGATCCGCTCGATTCCCACCCTGATGGTGTTCCGCGAGCAGGTCATCCTCTTTTCCGAAGCCGGCTCGCTGCCTGCCAACGCGCTTGATTCGCTGATCGAGCAGGTGATGGGGCTCGACATGGCGCAGGTCCACAAGGACATCGCCGAGCAGCAGGCCTCGCAGAATCAGGGCTGATCCGCCAGCAGCTGCCGCAGCAGCGGCAGCGTGATCGGCCGCCGCATTTCCAGACTGTAGCGGTCGAGTGCCTCCAGCGTCGCCAGCAGGCTCTGCATGTCGCGTGGCGTGTGCGTCAACAGATAGTCGGCGACCGCCGACTCCAGCCGGAACCCCAGCGATTCTGCATGCCGCGCCAGGGCGGCGCGTTTTTCCGCGTCGTCCAGCGGCAACAGCTGGAACACCAGCCCCCAGCCCAGGCGGGTGCGCAATTCCGGCGTCACGCCCAGCTCGGCGGGCGCGGCGGTGCCCGCCGCCAGCCACCATCCGCCCGCTTCGCGAACCCGGTTGAACGCGGCGAAGCCCGCCGCCTGTTGCGCGGCATCCCAGGACTCGACGGCGTCGGCGACCACCGCCTCGGCCAGCGTCACCCCGCCGCGCGCCACGCTGAGGCCGCGCGCTTCGCAGGCGTTCGCCCAGGCCTCCAGCAGGTAACTCTTGCCGCTGCCCGGCGCGCCCCACACGTAGACCGCGCGCTCGACCGCCGTGCCGTCGAGCATGGCGACGAGCTGGGCCATGAGCTCGACGTTGCGCCCGACCACGAAACGGGCGAGGTCGGGCCGGGCCGGGGGACGAATATCGAGGAGCAGTTGCCGCATGGGCGCAGAAGCATACGCAAAAGCCCGCGCGCTCGCCATGCATGGCCGGCTATACTGCGCATTCGTAGACCCGCACGATGTCGCTGCAATGAGCCTTGCCTTTCCCGTTCCCGTCAAACACGCGATCGTGGCGCCGCCCATGGTCGAGGAAGTGCTGTCCCCGGACGAGCGCACCGCGCTCAAGACCCGCATCAAGGCGCTGATGAAGCAGCAGGACGCGGTACTCGTCGCGCATTACTACACCCACGCCGATCTGCAGGATCTTGCCGAGGAAACCGGCGGCTGCGTGTCCGACAGCCTGGAAATGGCGCGCTTCGCCCACGCCCACCCTGCGAAAACGCTGATCGTCGCAGGGGTCAAGTTCATGGGCGAAACGTCCAAGATCCTCAATCCCGAAAAGCGCGTGCTGATGCCCGACCTCGGCGCCGACTGCTCGCTCGACCTCGCCTGCCCGGCCGACGAGTTCGCCGCCTTCTGCGACGCCCACCCCGACCGCCTCTCGGTCGTCTACGCCAACACCAGCGCAGCGGTGAAGGCGCGTGCCGACTGGGTCGTCACCTCCGGCATCGCGGTCAAGATCGTCAAGTACCTGCACCGGCAGGGGCACAAGCTTCTGTGGGCGCCGGACCGCCACCTGGGCGCCTACGTGCAGCGCATCACCGGCGCCGACATGCTGCTGTGGCAGGGTTCGTGCGTGGTGCACGAGGCCTTCAAGGCCGAAGGCCTGAAGAAGCTGCGCGCCGAACACCCGGCCGCCGCCGTGCTCGTCCACCCCGAATCGCCCGCGGCCGTGATCGCACAGGCCGACGTGGTCGGCTCGACCACCCAGCTCATCGAAGCGGTGAAGACCCTGCCCAACACCGAATTCATCGTCGCGACCGACAACGGCATCTTCCACAAGATGCGCGCCGCCGCGCCTGGAAAAATCCTGCTCGAAGCGCCCACGGCGGGCGAGGGCGCCACCTGCCAGAGCTGCGCGCACTGCCCCTGGATGGCGATGAACGGCCTGAAGAACCTGGCGCACGTGCTGGAAACCGGCGACAACGAAATCCACATCGACGAAGCCATCCGCGCGAAAGCCCGACTGTCGATCCAGCGCATGCTCGACTTCGCCGCCGCCGAGAAGGCGGGCCGCATCCAGTTGGGCGACTGAGGGGCTTTTCAAGAGCCGAATTCACAGGGAGGAAGGGGAGGAACGGGAGGAAACCCCTGATTTTCGCTTCCTCCCATACCTCCCGTTCCTCCCTGTTTAAAAACGAATCACACAAGGAATCCCATGGCCGGTGCCAGCCTACTCGCCCTCATTGACGACATCGCCAGCGTGCTCGACGACGTGGCGGTGCTGTCCAAGGTCGCCGCGAAAAAAACCGCCGGCGTGCTCGGCGACGATCTGGCGTTGAACGCGCAGCAGGTCGCCGGCGTGAAGGCCGACCGCGAGCTGCCGGTGGTGTGGGCGGTGGCCCGGGGCTCGTTCGTCAACAAGCTGATTCTCGTGCCTGCCGCGCTCGCCATCAGCGCCGTTGCGCCCTGGCTGGTGATGCCGCTCCTGATGCTGGGCGGCGCTTATCTCTGTTTTGAGGGTTTCGAGAAGCTCGCGCACAAGTTCCTGCACCGCCAGGCCGAAGACGACGCGCACCACGCCGAGCTCGCGCGCGCGCTGCAAGACCCGACGCTCGACCTGGTGGCGTTCGAAAAGGACAAAATCAAGGGCGCGATCCGCACCGACTTCATTCTCTCGGCGGAAATCATCGTCATCACGCTGGGCACCGTGGCGGCAGCGAGTTTCCTCACCCGGGTGTCGGTGCTGGCGTCCATCGCGGTGATCATGACCGTCGGCGTCTACGGGCTGGTCGCCGGCATCGTCAAGCTCGACGACGCCGGGCTCTATCTCTCACAAAAAACCAGCGCGGCCGCGCGCGCCCTCGGCCGCTTTCTGCTCGCCGCCGCGCCGTGGCTGATGAAGGCGCTGTCGGTGCTGGGCACGGCCGCGATGTTCCTCGTCGGCGGCGGCATCCTCGTCCACGGCCTGCCCGTGCTGCATCACGCCATCGAAGCCGTGGTGCCGGTGGGCGGCGCACTGGCCCTGGTCGCAGGCCTCGTCGCCGACGCGCTGGTCGGCATCGCCGCCGGGGCACTGGTGCTGGCCGGCGTCACGCTGGCAAAGAAACTGTTCAGGCGCTGAACCGCGCGAGCTGGCGGTCATGCCCGCGCGCGAGCATGAGCTGCGCGGTCATCGCGCCGACGAGCGCGAGGAACATGTCCCACTGCGTGTCCCACACGTCGCCCTGCGTCGCGAGGAAAGCATCGGCATCCGCGCCCATCGCCAGCGCCGCGCCCCACTCGATGAATTCGTAGCAGGCGGAAAACGCCAGGATCACCGAGGTCGTCAGCAAAAACAGCCAGCCGCCCGGACGCAGGGGCGTGCGCTTCAACAGGATTTCGCGCGCCAGCATCGCCGGCACGAAGCCTTGCGCCAGATGACCCAGCCGGTCGTAATGGTTGCGCGCCAGATCGAACGCGTCCTGCGCCCAGAAGCCCAGCGGCACGCGCGCATACGTGTAATGCCCGCCCAGCATCAGGATCAGCCCGTGCACGAACAGCAGCCGCACCACCAGCGGCGTGAGCGGGAAGCGGCGGTGCGTGGCGAGCAAGAGCGGCAGGCCGATCATCACCGGCGCGGTTTCCAGCACCCAGGTCAGGCGGTCGTAGGGATTCACGCCCGAGACGACCAGCGCCGCCAGCGTGAGGACGACCAGCACGCGCGCCTCGATCCGGCCCATCTTCATTCCCATGCCGGCGCCTTGCCTTCCTGCTCCAGTTCGGCAAAGCGCGCCTCAAGCAGCCGCATCGTCGCCGCCCGGTCGCCCTGCCAGCTGAGCGGCTCGCCCACCCAGCCGTCGGCAAAGAACGGCACCGGCAGCCACTCGCCCTTCGGCAGCGCCTTGCCCAGCCCGCGCAGGTAGATCGGCACCACCGGCACCGTCGGCGCGTCTGCCATCAGGTGCGCGATGCCGGATTTGAGCGCGCTGCGCCTTTCCGGCTCGCCGCGCGAACCCTCGGGAAACAGGATCAGGATGTCGCCCGCCGCCAGCGCCGCCTCGATGTGCGCGAGCGGCTTTTCGTTAGCCGGTTTGGGCATTTCGTTAGCGCCTTTATGCCCTTCAGGGTGCCCTCCCTTTTCGGGGGAGGGCTGGGGAGTGGACGCCTTCCGGGGCCGCCGCGACAGCGGCAGGATGTGCATGATGGTGAGCGCGAACCAGGCGATGACGCGGTTCTTCAGAAAATAATCCGCCGCCGCCACCGGCCGCACCCGATGAAGTTTCGCCATGGGATACAGGCTCATCAGGAGCAGCGTGTCGAGATGGCTGTTGTGGTTCGCCGCGAGGATCGCCGGGCCGGTCTGCGGCAGGCGGTCGGCGTGGCGAAGGTTCACCCCAAGCACCAGCGCGAGGAAGGGGCGGACGATCAGCAGGAAGAAGAGGGCTTGCAGCGCGCGCGACACGGAGAGCAACTTCAGCGCACGGGCTCGGAAGGGGACGGGGTTTCGCTTTCGCTGGCCGGGACTTGATGGTTCTGCCGCGTCAGCCGGATGAACGTCGCGATCTCCTCCTGCCAGCGCAGTTTTTCCAGCGTGGACAGCGCCTTGAATGCCGCGAGGCGTTCGTCGCTCACGTAGTAAGTGCGGTCGCCGCGATCAAACGCACTATTGACCGTCCATGGCAAGCTATATCCGGGTGAAACGAAAGGCATAGTTCACGCCATCCCACTCAATAACTCTGCCAACGAGATCCTGGCGAATCGAGAAAACCTTCTTGATTTTGCTTGCATCCTCACCGGCTTCGACACGCGCCACTTCTTCCGTCCGCGCTATCACAAGGCGAACCGGAGTACCTGACTCGAAAGCCATTGCAACATTTTCCCGGAATTCCTTGTTTCCCGGTCCTTGCCAACGATTGACGGAATCCGCGAACTCCAGCGTATCTGCCAAACCCTTACGTCTATGGTGATCCCAAAGGCTCACAACTAGCGAGCCATCCGCGGCCCAAGCCGAAACTGACCATTGGACATTGCGAAGCGTCGCGTCGTAACGCGAGAAAGCATCCTTGATACCCAGTGTTGCCATGTTTTCCTGACCGGTGACTGCTCAGTAATGCAGGTAATACACAAAATGAAAAAACAGCGGCGCGGTGTAGGTGAGGCTATCCACCCGATCCAGTATCCCGCCGTGGCCCGGGATCAGTGAGCCGCTGTCCTTGATGCCGAGATCGCGCTTGATCGCGGAAATGGTCACGTCGCCGACGAAGCCGCCGATGCCGATGATGAGGCCGGCGGCGATGGGCTGCCAGCCAGTGAGCGGGGTGAGGTAAGGCGCGGCGAGCCAGGCCACCAACGTGGTGGTGGCGATGCCGCCGACGAAGCCGGCGACGGTCTTGCCGGGGCTGACCTTGGGGATGACTTTTCTTCGCCCGGCGAGCTTGCCCCAGACGAACTGCATGACGTCGTTGAACTGGGTGAGGAAAACCAGAAACAAAAGCAGCCCGGCGCTGCCGGCGGCGGGGTTCTTCGCGTCCGGCAGCGCCAGCAGGAAAGCGGCGTGGGAGAGCGAGAACACGGTGGTCATGAGGCCCCAGTGGAGGGTGCCGGCGGCTTTGAGGAAGCCCTGCGTCTCGCCGACGATGACCATCTTCAGCGGAATGAAGAGGAACAGATACACCGGGATGAAGATGATGAACAGGCCGAACCAGGCGTCGTAGACCCAGAAATACTGCACGGGGATGGCGGCGTAGGCCCAGAACAGCACGCGCCGGTCGGCCCGGCGGGTGGGGATGATGCTGAAGTATTCCTTGAGCGCGAGAAAGCTCACCAGCGCGAAGAAGACGATGGAGAGCGCGCGGTCGACGGCGATGGCGAGGACAAACAGCCCGGCCATGATCCACCACGAGCGCATGCGCAGCCAGAGTTCATGGTCGCCCGCGCCGGGCCTGAGCCATTTTTTCAGGCCGATGATGACGGTGCCCGCGACCAGCAGGGCGAGGATGCCGTAGAGGGCGGCTTGCAGGTTAGGCGGCACGGATTTCCTTCAGCGCGGCGCGGGCGCGGTTGACGACGGTGAGCACGAGCAGGCCGAGCATCACGCCGAGCAGCGCATTGATCCAGTCGCCGGGCGCCACGCCCACGCCGAGCAGCAGCCCGAGCGCGCCGAACCACAGCGCGCGGTCGCTCTTTCCCATTGGGCCCTGGTATTGCCGGCGCGCGCCGATCTGCACGGCGACCACGCCGGTCATCTCGGAGATCACCGCGAGCACGACCACGCCTTCGATGAGCGGCACCCAGACGAAGGGCACCCAGGCGAGCGGCAGGTAGAGCGCGGCGTCGGAAACCACGTCGCCGAGTTCGTTGAGGATTGCGCCCAGCTTCGACTGCTGGCCGAATTCGCGCGCCAGCATGCCGTCGATGGCGTTGAGCCCCATGCGCAGGAACAGGATCAGCGGCAAGAGCAGCAGCGGCCAGGTCTCGAACGGCCGCCAGGCGATCAGCCCGCCGCCGAGGATCGACAGCACGACGGCGGCGACCGTGACCTGGTTGGCGGTGACGCCGGCGGCGGCGAGCCGCGCGACGAGCGGGCGCAGCAGCGCCTGGAAGCGGGGTTTCAGGTCGTACACGGAGGCCATGGGGTTCCCTGAGCGCAGTATGGTTTTGCGCGATTGTAGCCGTCGCCGGACGAGGCGCGTTATCCCGTAAAATACGGTTTTTGCAGCACCGCCCCGCCATGAATTCCCGCCTGCGCGAAATCCCCTACAACTACACCTCGTTTTCCGACCGCGAGATCGTCATCCGCCTCTTGGGCGACGACGCCTGGAGCGTGTTGAACACGCTGCGCGCGGAGCGCAGGACGGGCCGCTCGGCACGCATGCTGTTCGAGGTGCTGGGCGACATCTGGGTGGTGCGGCGCAACCCGTACCTGGAAGACGATCTGCTCGCCAACCCGAAGCGGCGCGCGCTGCTGATCGAGGCCCTGCGCCACCGGCTGGGGGCCATCGAGGCCCGCCGCCAGGGCAACGAACTGGTCGGCCAGCTGCTGCAGGCGGCGGAACGCGCGGTGCGCGAATTCGAAGCCTGGTTCGACGACACGACCCATCTGCGCAGCCGTATTCAGAAACGCCTGGCCGGCATCACCCGCCGTGACAACATCGCGTTCGACGGGCTGGCCCGCGTCTCGCACGTCACCGACGCGACCGACTGGCGCGTGGAATACCCCTTCGTCGTGCTGACGCCGGACAGCGAGGCCGAGATGGCGGCGCTGGTCGCCGGGCTGATCGAGCTGGGGCTCACGATCATTCCGCGCGGCGGCGGCACCGGCTACACCGGCGGCGCGGTGCCGCTCACCCATCATGCCGCGGTGATCAACACCGAAAAGCTCGAATCGATGAGCGCAGTCGAAATGCTGCACCTGCCCGGCTGCGAGTTCGAAGTGCCGACGATCCACTGCGGCGCCGGCGTCGTCACCAAGCGCGTGATGGAAGCCGCCGACGCCGCCGGGCTGGTGTTCGCGGTCGACCCCACCTCGGCGGATGCCTCGACCATCGGCGGCAACGTGTCGATGAACGCGGGCGGCAAGAAGGCCGTGCTGTGGGGAACCGCGCTCGACAATCTCGTGTCGTGGAAGATGGTGACGCCGGACGCCGACTGGCTCGAAGTCAGCCGGCTCGACCACAACTTCGGCAAGATTCACGACGCGCCTTCGGCCACCTTCGAAATCCGCCGTTTCGAGGCCGACGGCAAGACGCCCAAGGGCGGCCCCGAGATCCTGACCATCCCCGGCAGCCGCTTCCGGAAGACCGGGCTCGGCAAGGACGTCACCGACAAGTTCCTCGCCGGGCTGCCCGGCATCCAGAAGGAAGGCTGCGACGGGCTCATCACCTCGGCGCGCTTCATCCTGCACCGCCTGCCGGCGCACGGCCGCACGGTGTGCCTGGAATTCTTCGGCTCGGCACGCGAGGCCACGCCCGCCATCGTCGAGATCAAGGATTACTGCGACGCCCATCCCGACGTGCTGCTCGCCGGCCTCGAGCACCTCGACGCACGCTACGTGAAGGCGGTCGGCTACGCCACCAAGTCGCCGCGCAACGCCCGCCCGAACATGGTGCTCCTGATCGACGTCGTGTCCGACAACGAAGTGGCCGTGGGCGAAGCCGCTTCGCGCATCGTGCAGCTCGCCAACACGCGCGGCGGCGAAGGCTTCGTCGCGGTGAATCCGGAAACGCGCAAGAAATTCTGGCTCGACCGCGCCCGCACCGCGGCGATCGCCGCGCACACCAACGCCTTCAAGATCAACGAGGACGTGGTGATTCCGCTGCCGCGCCTGGGCGACTACACCGACGGCGTCGAGCGCATCAACATCGAGCTGTCGCTGGCCAACAAGATCGCGCTGGCCGACGCGCTGGCGGCGTTCTTCGCCGGCCCGCTGCCGCTGCTGGAAGACGACGACACCGTCGCCGATCCGGACAAGGTCGCCGAAAAGCAGGCGCAGGCGCAAAAACTCATCGCCACGGTGCGCGAGCGCTGGGCGGGCTTTCTGGCCGATCTCGACGCGGTACACGAAGCGGGCACGGTCTTCACTGCCTTGCGCGACAAGGCAGTGCGCGCCTCTTGGAAGCGCGAACTGCGGCGCGAATTGCACGACCTTTTCGTCGGCCGCGAATACACCCGCATCCTCGACGCCTGCGACCGCATTCACCAGGACGTGCTGAAAAGCCGCGTCTTCGTCGCGCTGCACATGCACGCCGGCGACGGCAACGTGCACACCAACATCCCGGTCAATTCCGACGACTACGCCATGTTGCAGGCCGCCAACGCGGCGGTGGCGCGCATCATGAAACTGGCCACCGACCTCGGCGGCGTGATTTCGGGCGAGCACGGCATCGGGCTCACCAAGCTGGAATTCCTCGACGAGTCGACGCTGGCGACGTTTGCCGACTACAAGAAGAAGGTCGACCCGAACGGCCGCTTCAACAAGGGCAAGCTGCTGCCCGGCGCCGACTTGCGCAACGCCTACACGCCGTCGTTCAGCCTGCTCGAAGCCGAATCGATCATTCTCGAAGCTTCGGAAACCGGCGCCATCGCCGACTCGATCAAGGACTGCCTGCGCTGCG
>JAIWOS010000094.1 GCA_020217265.1 Thiobacillus sp.
GCAAATGCAAGCCGGTGTGCAACACGCACATCCCGCGCGCCAACCTGCTCTACTCGCCGAGGAACAAGATCCTCGCCACTTCGCTTCTGATCGAAGCCTTCCTGTACGAAGAGCAGACCCGGCGCGGCGTGTCGCTCAAGCATTTCGACGAGTTTTCCGACGTCGCCGACCACTGCACCGTCTGCCACAAGTGCAAGAACCCCTGCCCGGTGGATATCGACTTCGGTGATGTTTCCATCGCCATGCGCAACCTGCTGCGCAAACAGGGCAAGAAGAAATTCAACCCCGGCACCTGGGCGTCGATGGCGTTCCTGAACGCCACCGACCCCAAGACCATCAAGGCGTTGCGCAAACCGCTCATCGAATGGGGCTACGCCGCGCAGCGCAGCGGCCATCGCCTGTTCAAGCGCATGGGGCTGCTCGGCGAGCAGACCCGGCGCCCGCCGTCCTCGCTGGGCAGGCCGGGGCTCAAGGCGCAGGTGATTCATCTGGTCAACAAGCCCATGCCCGGCGGCCTGCCGAAGAAAACCTCGCGCGCGCTGCTGGGGCTCGAAGACCCGACCATCGTGCCGGTGATCCGCAACCCGGCCAAGCTGAACGAGGATTCCGACGCGGTGTTCTACTTCCCCGGCTGCGGCTCCGAGCGACTGTTCTCGCAGGTGGGGCTCGCCACCCAGGCGATGCTGTTCGAACTCGGCGCGCAGACCGTGCTGCCGCCCGGCTACCTGTGCTGCGGCTACCCGCAGACCTCCGGCGGCCAGGCCGACAAGGGCGAGGCGATCACCGCGGCCAACCGCGTGCTGTTCCACCGCGTCGCCAACACGCTCAACTACCTCGACATCAAGACCGTGATCGTGTCGTGCGGCACCTGCATGGACCAGCTGCTCAAATACGAATTCGACAAGATCTTCCCCGGCTGCCGCCTCTTGGACATCCACGAATACCTGATGGAAAAGGGCGTGAGGCTCGACGGCGTGTCCGGCGAGAAATACCTCTACCACGACCCCTGCCACACACCGATGAAGACCCACGCGCCGCTGAAAGTCGCCAACGCGCTCCTGGGCGGCGCGCCCGACAGCGGCGCGGTGAAGCTGTCTGACCGCTGCTGCGGCGAATCCGGCACGCTCGCCGTCACCCGTCCCGACATTACCACGCAGATTCGCTTCCGCAAGGAAGAGGAAATCCGCGCCGGGGTCGCCGCGCTCGGCCAAGGTTCGCAACCCGTCAAGCTCCTCACCAGCTGCCCGTCGTGCCTGCAGGGGCTGGCGCGCTACAGCGAGGACACCGGCACCACGCCCGATTACATCGTCGTCGAACTGGCGAAAAAGCTGCTGGGCGAAAACTGGATGACGAGCTACCTGGCGAAAGCAGGCAACGGCGGCATCGAGCGCGTGCTGCTGTAGCCGACCGGCGGCGTTGGTCACGCCGGCCGGGGCGTGCTAGCCTGCCGGCTACGGAGAACTAGAACAACCGATCCACACCCCATCTCCAGGAGGAGAACCCCATGAATGCACGTCTGGCTGCACTTGCCGCCGCACTGGCTGCCTGCGCCACCCCCGTCTGGGCGGTCACCTCGAACGTCGATATCCCGGGCGTGATCGTCATGCCCCCGTCCAGCGGCGTGATCGCCGTCGCAGCCGACATCGGCCCGGGGTTTTACTCGCCCACCCCTTTCGTGCCGACGGCCAGCGTGACCGAAACCCCCGGCCAGACGGCAGCGATCGCGCTCGCCGACTACGCCGCCCAGGCCAAAACCACGCTCGGCGGCAACCACGCCTATGCCCAGGCCAGCGGCTTCGGCAACGGCGCACTCGGCGTCACCGGCTTTTCCGGCTGGTACGATCAGCTCACCCTCACCGGCGGCACGGGAACCGGCACGATCCTGCTCTCGGTGCAACTGAACGGCGTGGTCGACGCGGGCGCCTTTGCAGGCGGCGCGGCGTACGGGCTGTTTGCCAGCACCGTGCACCCGACGCAGCTGGTCGATGCGCTGAACATTGTCGATGCCGTCGTGTCGCCCGGCCTGCCCTGGGCGCTGAGCGCGCCGCTGGGCAACGGACAGACGCCCGCCTTGACGACGATCGCCCACTACGCCGTCGGCGTGTCGCCCTACCACGACACGGAAATTCTCTTTCCCGCCCAGCCCGCCAGCGGGCCGGGCATCCCCTCGATCGAAAACCCGTCGATGTTGCTGGGCGGCGCGCCGCTCGAACCGGTGCGGCCCGACCTGATTCTCACCCCGGGCGCGAACCAGGCCGTGAACGTGACGCTCACGGGCACGCTCACCTTCACCTATGGCGAGGCGTTCTATCTGATCGGCGCGCTCGGAACCAGCATGTTCGACGGCCTGGGTGCGTTCTGCACCTTCGATATCGGCGGCACCTGCACTCTGCCCGCCCTCGACGGCAGCGGCGCCACCACCCTCGACTTCTTCAACAGTGCCCATCTCACGACGGTGGTGCTGCCGCAGGGCGCCAGCCTTTCGTCGGCCTCCGGGGTCGCGTACAACGTGACTACCGTGCCCGAGCCCGGCGCATGGCTGCTGTTGCTGGCGGGTTTGGGCGTGCTCGGATGGCGGGTGCGCCGCCGCGCCTGAACGCTTGCCAAGGCACGCCCGCGCCCCGCATGATGCGAGGCGTTTCGTTTCGGGAGCCCGATCATGACCTGCCCCCTGTGCGACACCCCCGGCGGCGACCTCCTCTGGCAGGACGATTTCTGCCGCGTCGTGCGGGTCACCGACACGCCGGACTACCCCGGTTTCTGCCGGGTGATCCTCAACCGCCACGTCGCGGAAATGACCGATCTCCCCCCGCAGGAACGCTCACGCCTGATGATGACGGTGATGAAGGTCGAGCAGGCGCTGCGCGACCTGATGCAGCCGGACAAGATCAACCTCGCCACGCTCGGCAACGTGGTGCCGCATCTGCACTGGCACGTGATTCCGCGCTTTGCCGACGACCCGCACTTTCCGAATCCGGTCTGGGGGGCGCGGCTGCGCGACACCCGGCACGCCGCAGTCGCCGATCTGGATCATCGACTGGCCCAGGCGATCGCGCGGGCCATGCAGGCCTAGCCGACCGCCTGCTCGCGTTCGGGGAACGGAATGACCTGCGCCGTGGCCGGGTTGTGCGCCTGCACGCGCGCGGCAGGGAAGACGGCGGAAAACGTGCTGCCCTTGCCGGGCGCGGACTGGATGTCGAGCCGCGCGCCGTGGCGCGTGAGCACATGCTTGACGATGGCCAGGCCAAGCCCGGTGCCGCCGGTTTCGCGCGAGCGGCTGCGGTCGACCCGGTAGAAACGCTCAGTTAGCCGCGGAATGTGCTCGGCGGCGACCCCTTCGCCGGTATCGGTGACGGAAAACACGCCTTCGCCTTCCCGCAGTTTCCAGGCCAGCGTGATTTCACCGCCTTCCGGCGTGTAGCGCACCGCGTTCGAGACCAGGTTGCCGAGCGCGCTGCGGATTTCCTGCAGCGAACCCCGCAGGCCGGCATCGCTGGCGGTTTCGACATGAATGCGGTGCCGCCCCCGGCTCAGCGATTCGGCCTCGGCCGCCAGCGCCCGCGCCAGCGCAACCACATCGACATTTTCGTCCTTGAGCACGTGCTCTTCGCTTTCCAGCCGCGACAGGGTCAGCAGATCGTCGAGCAGGCGCTGCATGCGGCGGGTGTGGTCGAGCATCAGGTCGAAGTAGCGCTGTGTTTCGGCGGGCGGCAAGTCGGACGCATCGGCCAGCGTTTCGACGAAACCGCCGACCACGGTGAGCGGCGTGCGCAGTTCGTGCGAAACGTTGGCGATGAAATCGCGCCGCATGGCGTCCACCCGCTCGAGGTCGGTGATGTCGCGCGCCACCAGCAGCTTCTTGCCTTCGCCGAAAGGCACGAGTTGCAGCGACAGCGACACTTCGCGGTTGATCGGCGATTTGCATATCAGCCGACGGGAAAAGTCGGCGGCGTCGAGAAATTCCAGGAAGGGCGCCTGGCGCATGAGGTAACGGATGAACTGCCCGCGGTCACGCTCGCAGTCGAGCCCCAGAAATTTGCGCGAGGCGGGGTTGCACCATTCGATCTGTTCGCTGCCGTTGAGGATGACCATGCCGTCGGGCACCGCCTGCGCGGCGTGCTCGAACTGCTCGAGCGCGCTGGTGAGCTCGCTGCGGCTGGCTTTCTGGCGTTTCTGGAGTTTCTGCAGGCGGTAGAAAATGTCGCCCCAAGTACCGGTGGCGTCGGGCGGCTCGACCTCGTCGGGACTCTCCAGCCAGCGCGCTAGGCGGAATTCCTGCCACAGGCGGCGCAGCATGACGAAGGCCTGGATGCCCGCCAGAAAGGCCAGCGCCGCCACCAGGCCCGATGCCGCCCACAGGATGAGCGCGACCAGCAGCACACCGGCAAGCACGCTCAACGGTCGCCACCAGAAGCCCATCGTCGCCCTCCCCAAGAGCTTCGAATTATCCCACTTCGGCGGAAAAACGATAACCCGCGCCGCGCACCGTCTGGATCAGCTCGGCGTGCCCGGAAGGTTCCAGCGCCAGACGCAGGCGGCGGATGTGGACATCCACCGTGCGTTCTTCCACGAACACGTCGTCGCCCCACACCTGGTCGAGCAGCTGGGTGCGCGAATACACGCGCTCGGGATGCGTCATGAAAAAATGCAGCAGGCGGAATTCGGTCGGCCCCAGTTCCAGCGGCTGCCCCTTGCCGCTCACGCGGTGGCTCCCCGGATCGAGCCTGAGGCCGTTGATTTCCACCGGCTCGTCGGTCATCTGCGGCGCGCGGCGGCGCAGCACGGCCTTGATGCGCGACACCAGCTCGCGAGGCGAAAACGGCTTGGTGATGTAATCATCGGCGCCGGTATCGAGCCCCAGCACCTTGTCGCGCTCCTCGCCGCGGGCGGTGAGCATGATGATGGGAATCGGCTGGTAGCGCTCATCGCTGCGCAGGCGCTTGCACAAATCGATGCCCGACATGCCAGGCAGCATCCAGTCGAGCAGGATCACGTCGGGCAGGGTGTTTTTCAGGAATTTGAGCGCATGCTCGGCGTCACCCGCCGCGGTGACCGAGTGGCCGGCCTGCGCCAGATTGAATTTCAGCAGTTCCTGGATTCCGGGTTCGTCTTCGACCAGCAGGATGTTTGCAGCCATGGCGACTCCAAGCGAGTTAGACCGGTGGCCATACTATGACAGCAATATGACTGATTTATGACGCGGCGCGGCCGGCCAAAGCCGCGCCAGTCAGCGCGCTGGTAGAATTCCCGCACCCTTTCCTCCCCGTCTGCCATGGATAAATCCACCCACTTCGGCTACCAGCAGGTCGCCGAATCCGAAAAGGCCGCCAAGGTCGCCGAGGTCTTCCATTCGGTTGCCGCCAAGTACGATCTCATGAACGATCTCATGTCGGCGGGGCTGCACCGGCTGTGGAAGCGCTTTGCCGTGGCGCAGGCGGGCTTGCGGCCCGGCATGCGCGTGCTCGACGTGGCGGGCGGCACCGCCGACCTCACCCGCCTGTTCCTCAAGGAAGTCGGCGATACCGGCATGGTGCTGCTCACCGACATCAATTATTCGATGCTCTCCGAAGGCCGCGACCGCATGCTGAACGATGGCCGCACGCCCCCCGCGGTGCAGTGCGACGGCGAACGCCTGCCCTTCCCCGACAACCATTTCGACTGCGTGTCGGTGGCGTTCGGCCTCCGGAACATGACGCACAAGGACGCGGCGCTCGCAGAGATGCACCGCGTGCTGAAACCCGGCGGCCGCCTGCTGGTGCTGGAGTTTTCCAAGGTGTGGAAACCGCTGGAGCCGGCCTACGACCTTTATTCCTTCAAGCTGCTGCCGCTGATGGGCAAGCTCGTCGCCCACGACGCGGGCAGCTACCAGTACCTCGCCGAATCGATCCGCATGCACCCCGGCCAGGAAGAACTGAAGGCCATGATGGAAGCCGCCGGCTTCGCCCGCGTGCGTTATCACAACCTCACCGCCGGCGTGGTGGCCTTGCACAAGGGTTTCAAGGTTTGATCGCGGAAGGTCTCGTCGAGAAGGGCCTCAACCATCTGCTGCGCCAGTCGCCGGGCGCCGCCGAAGCGCTGCAACGCCATGCCGGGTTGGGCGTGCGCTTCGACCTGGGCTTCGCGCAGCTCGACTTCCGCATCGCCGACGACGGCTATTTTTCCGAGGCCGTGATCGACACCCCCGACGCCGTGATCCGGCCCACCGCGCAGCTGCTGACGCGGCTGCCCTTCTTCGGCCGCGACGCCCTGCGCGACGCCGAGTACCACGGCGACCCGGCGCTGCTCGCCACGCTCGACCGCGTGTTCCGGCAACTCACGTGGGATGTCGAAGCCGACCTCGCGCCGTGGGTGGGCGACATCGCCGCGCATCGCCTGCATGTCCTGGGCGCCACCGCGCTCGACCGCGTGGGTGGCGCGTTCGCCGCGCTCGGTCGCAACGCCGGCGAGTATGTCGTGGAGGAAGCCGAAATGATGGCGCGCCGGGTCGACGTGGCGCGCTTCAACGCCGACGTCGACGCGCTCGCCGACGCCGTCGCCCGGCTGGAAGCCCGCATCGCGCAGCTCGAAAAATGAAGCTGCTGCGCTTGGCTCGCATCGTCCAGGTCGCGCTCAAATACGGGCTGGAGGAATTCTTTCTTGGCCACGAACGTGGGCGTCCGCTGCGCTGGGTCGTGCGCGCCCTGCTGTTCTGGCGCCCGGTGCACGAACCGCGTGCGGTGCGGCTGCGGCGCGCGTTCGAAGACCTGGGGCCAATTTTCGTCAAATTCGGCCAGCTGCTCTCGACCCGCCGCGACCTGGTGCCGCTCGACCTCGCCGACGAACTCGCGCGCTTGCAGGACCGGGTGCCGCCGTTCGATTCCGCCGCCGCCGTGGCGGTCATCGAAACCGCGCTCGGCAGGCCGCTCGACCATATCTACGCCGAATTCGACCGCACGCCGGTCGCCTCTGCTTCGGTGGCGCAGGTGCACTTTGCGCGCCTGCCCGACGGCAAGCCCGTCGCGGTGAAGGTGTTGCGCCCCGGCATCGCGCCGGTGATCGCGCACGACGTCAGCCTCATGTACGCGCTTGCGGGTCTCGTCGAAAAACTTTTTTCCGACGGCAAACGCTTGCGCCCGCGCGAGGTCGTCGCCGAATTCGAGAAGCACCTGGCCGACGAGCTCGACCTGATGCGCGAAGCCGCCAACTGCTCGCAGCTGCGGCGCAACTTCAAGGATTCGCCGCTGCTCGCCGTGCCCGAAGTCTATTGGGACACCTGCGCGAAAGACGTGATGACCATGGACCGCATGGACGGCATTCCGGTGAGCCAGATCGACCGCCTGCGCGATTCCGGCGTGAACATCCCCCGGCTCGCCGCCACCGGCGTGGAAATCTTCTTCACCCAGGTGTTCCGCGACGGTTTCTTCCACGCCGACATGCACCCCGGCAACATCCTCGTGCGCCCCGGTTCCGAGCAGTACATCGCGCTCGACTTCGGCATCATGGGCACGCTCACCGAAGTCGACAAGCAATACCTCGCCCGTAACTTCCTCGCCTTCTTCCGCCGCGACTACAAGGGCGTGGCGCAGGCCCACGTCGAATCCGGCTGGGTGCCGGCCGACACCCGCATCGACGAGCTCGAAGCCGCGGTGCGCGCGGTGTGCGAGCCGGTGTTCGACCGGCCGCTGAAGGAAATTTCCTTCGGCCGCGTGCTGTTGCAGCTGTTCCAGGCCTCGCGCCGCTTCAACGTGGAAATCCAGCCGCAGCTGGTCCTGCTGCAAAAGACCCTGCTCAACATCGAGGGACTGGGCCGTCAGCTCGACCCCGAGCTCGACCTGTGGAAAACCGCCAAGCCGTTTCTGGAGCGCTGGATGAACGAACAGGTCGGCTGGCGCGCGCTGGTGAAAAACCTCAAGGACGAAGCGCCCAAGTGGGCGCAACTGCTGCCGCAATTGCCGCGGCTCGCGCATCACGCGCTCAACGAAAACCGGCTCGTGCAACTCGAAACCGGCCTCACCCTGCTCTTGCGCCAGCAGCAGGCCCGCAACCGCTGGCTGGGCGTCATCGCCGGCCTGCTTGCCGTGCTGGCGATCACCGCACTGATTTCAATTCTGCGCTAAGGACGTTCCATGCTCGTCGGCTTCGTCATCCTCTACCTGCTCGTTTCCATCGGCATCGGGGTGTATGCCGCGACCCGCGTCCACAACGCGCGCGATTACGTCGTCGCCGGCCGCCACCTGCCGATCTACATCGTCACCGCCACCGTGTTCGCCACCTGGTTCGGCTCGGAAACCGTGCTCGGCATTCCCGCCACCTTCCTCGAAGAAGGCCTGCGCGGCATCGTGTCCGACCCCTTCGGCTCGTCGATGTGCCTGATCCTGGTGGGCTTGTTCTTCGCCCGCAAGCTCTACCGGATGAACCTGCTCACCCTCGCCGACTACTACCGCAAGCGCTACGGCCGCAAGGTCGAGGTCATCACCGGCATCGCCATCATCCTCTCCTACCTCGGCTGGGTGTCGGCGCAGATGACCGCGCTGGGGTTGGTGTTCAACGTGCTGTCGCAAGGCGTCATCACGCAAACGCAGGGCACGCTCATCGGCGCCGCCATCGTGCTGCTCTACACGCTGTACGGCGGCATGTGGTCGGTCGCGCTCACCGACTTCTTCCAGATGAGCATCATCGTCGTCGGCCTGCTCTACATCCTCTACGTGGCGTCCGACATGGCCGGCGGCTTCGGCCACGTGGTGCAGCACGCCGCCGACCGCGGCCAGTTCCGCTTCTGGCCCGAGGCCAACAGCCGCGACATCATCGCCTTCGTCGCCGCCTGGATCACCATGATGTTCGGGTCGATCCCGCAGCAGGACGTGTTCCAGCGCGTGATGTCGGCCAAGAACGAAAACGTCGCCGTCGCCGGCTCGGTGCTGGGCGGCAGCCTTTACTTCGTCTTCGCCTTCGTGCCGCTCGCCATCGCCTATTCGGCCACGCTCATCGACCCCGCCCTGGTCTCCGGCCTGCTCGACAAGGATGCGCAGATGATCCTGCCGCAGCTCATCCTCAACCACATGCCGGTGTTCGCCCAGATCATGTTCTTCGGCGCCCTGCTCTCCGCGATCATGAGCACCGCCTCGGGCACGCTCTTGGCGCCCTCGGTCACCCTGTCCGAAAACATCCTCAAGCCCTACCTGCCCAACCACACCGACAAGACCCTGCTCCTCACCATGCGCATCGTCGTGGTCTGCTTTGCCGCCGCGGTCACGCTGTTCGCCTTGTATTCCGACGCCACCATCTACCAGATGGTGGAAAACGCCTACAAGGTCACCCTCGTCGTCGCCTTCGTGCCGCTCGTCGCCGGGCTCTACTGGAAGCGCGCCAACACGCGCGGCGCGCTCATGGCCATCGCGTTCGGGCTCGCGGTGTGGCTCCCCATGGAAATCTGGCTGCCGGAAGGCGAAGCCCTGCTGCCGCCGCAGTTCGCGGGCTTTCTGGCCAGCATCGTGGGCATGGCGGTCGGCAGTCTGACCGGGCGACGGGCGCACCGCCACGCGCATTCTTAGAACAGACTATCTGCCATTGGCAGCGTCGGAATAATTTACAGTGCACTGTGTCATTCCTCTCGCCAACCTCCGCGATATTCGGTTAACACATTGTTATAAAAGCCTCTTCTCACCCTCCACCTAGACTGGCACAAACGATGCTTTGTTAATGGTAACTGAGCACGCCTGAAATTTCCGAGGGTGTTTATTCAGTGAATTGGGACGGATAACTTCCTCAGTCTTCATTAAACAGACCTTCAACCAAGGAGCCACATTATGAAAAAAACCGCACTGGCCAGCGCCCTGTTTGCCACGGCCCTGTTCGCCGCGGCTAACGCCAGCGCTGCCCCCGTCATCGTCAACACTGCGCTTTCCAACATCGGCTCGGCGTTTGACAACATCATCACTGGCACGGGCACGACCGTTTCCACTGCGATAGTCACCGACGGACAAAGCACTTACAACTACATTGACAAGAATGGCAACCCAGCGACCGTGACGGTCACCCGCCCCAATGGCAACCCGGTCACTCCGAACGGCGGTTACTCTGACAACGGCATCTCGCTGAGCGGCAGCGTTTGGAACATCGGTCCCTTCGCATCTGGCTCTGACCCTATCCCTGGCTTCAATTCCGGTCTGACTTTCACGTTCAGTTCCCCGGTTAATGCTTTCGGTTTTGAAATTGGCGACTGGGCTACCTGCTGCACTAGCACCGTGCGTGACCCCAACGTCGTTTCCACCTATGGCGTGCCCGCACAAGGGAGTGGCTTGTGGATCGCCTTCGACGGTGGGGCGGCCACCCTGCCTGCCAACGCACTGAGTTCGAACGACAACCCCGGCGTTGTCGCCTCGGGTAGTTTCACCAACTTCATCGGCGCGATCGACTCGTCGGGCTTCTTCTCCAAGGTCACCTTCTTCGGCGACGGCTTTGGCGAATTCCTGGTGGCCGGCGGCACCTTGCGCTTCGCTTCGGTGCCGCGTGGCTCCGTGGGCGTACCCGAACCCGCCTCGCTCGCCCTGCTGGGTATCGGTGCGCTGGGTCTGGCCGCGATGCGTCGCCGCAAGACCGCCTGATCCAGGCACGCAACAACAAAAACGGCGACCTCGGGTCGCCGTTTTTGTTTGGAGTTTTCCCGCCGACCGAAACGCGCGCGTCAGCGCAAATAGCCTTCGTATTCCAGCTTCAGCAGAATCTGCTGCACCGCCTCGTCGATGCCGAGCCCGGTGGTGTCGATGGCGAGTTCGGGCCGCTCGGGCACTTCGTAAGGATCGGACACGCCGGTGAATTCCGGGATCAGGCCTGCGCGCGCCTTGGCGTAGAGGCCCTTGCGGTCGCGCGCCTCGCAGGTTTCGATGGGGGTGGCGACATGGATTTCGACGAAGCCGCCGACGGCCTCGACCATGGCACGCACGTCGCGCCGGGTCTGGGCGTAGGGCGCGATGGGCGCGCAGATGGCAATGCCGCGGTTCTTGGTGATTTCCGAGGCGACGAAGCCGATGCGGCGCACGTTGATGTCGCGGTGCGCCTTGGAAAAACCGAGTTCGGACGACAGATGCCGGCGCACGATGTCGCCGTCGAGCAGGGTGACGTTGCGCCCGCCCATTTCCATCAATCGCGCGGCAAGTGCGCGCGCGAGCGTGGATTTGCCTGCACCGGACAGGCCGGTGAAAAACACGGTGAAGCCCTGCCGGTCGCGCGGCGGATACTGGCGATGCAGTTCGGCCAGCACTTCGGGAAAGCTGTACCAGTCGGGAATCTTGAGGCCGGCCTGCATGCGGCGCTGGAATTCCTCGCCCGACAGGGTGAGCTGCCGGGCGCCGGCGGGGGCCTCCTCTGCCGGCAGGTGTTCGGCGCGATCCTCGACGTAGACCATGCGCGGGTAGGCGATGAGCTTGACGCCGATTTTTTCTGCCCACGCCGACACGGGCAGTTCGGCATGCGCGTGTCCGAGGTCTTCGCCGCGCCGGCAGTCGCCGTCCGGCTGGTGTTCGCCGCCGGCGGCGAGCAGCGCGCAGCCGTAGTTGCGGGCGACGATGGCGCGCAGCAGCAATGCGGCGGC
>JAIWOS010000140.1 GCA_020217265.1 Thiobacillus sp.
CGACACCTGGCGCTCGCGCGGCGCGGCGGGCTTCCAGGCGGCGGCGCCCTTCGCGTCCATCGCCGCGCGGCGGCGGGCGAGTTCGGCTTCGGTCAGCCGCACGTTGAGGGTGCGCGCCGGAATGTCGATGTCGATCACATCGCCTTCCTCGACCAGCCCGATGGTGCCGCCTTCGGCTGCCTCGGGCGAGGCGTGGCCGATGGAAAGCCCCGAGGTGCCGCCGGAGAAGCGGCCGTCGGTGACGAGAGCGCACGCCTTGCCGAGGCCTTTCGATTTCAGGTAGGAGGTGGGGTAGAGCATTTCCTGCATGCCGGGGCCGCCGCGCGGGCCTTCGTAACGGATCACCACCACGTCGCCCGCCACGATGCGGTCGCCGAGGATGGCGTCCACCGCGGCGTCCTGCGATTCGAACACGCGCGCCGGGCCGGAGAACTTGAGGATGTGTTCGTCGACGCCGGCGGTCTTGACGATGCAGCCGTCGGCGGCGAGGTTGCCGTAGAGCACGGCCAGGCCGCCGTCCTTCGAATACGCGTGTTCGATGTCGCGGATGCAGCCGCCCGCGCGGTCGTCGTCGAGCTTCGGGAAGCGGCGGTTCTGCGAAAACGCCACCTGCGTGGGCACGCCGCCGGGCGCGGCGCGGTAGTAGTCGCGCACGTCCTTGTCCTGCGTACGCCGGATGTCCCAGGCGTCGATCTGCTCGCCGAGCGTATTGCACAGCACGGTCGGCACGTCGCGATGCACCAGCCCGCCGCGCTCCAGCTCGCCGAGGATCGCCATCACGCCGCCGGCGCGATGCACGTCTTCCATGTGGTAGGTCTGGATCGACGGCGCGACTTTGCTGAGGTGCGGCACGCGCCGGCTCATGCGGTCGATGTCGGCCATGGTGAAATCGACCCCCGCCTCGTGCGCGGCGGCGAGCAAGTGCAGCACGGTGTTGGTCGAACCGCCCATCGCGATATCGAGCGCGATGGCGTTTTCGAAGGCGTCGAAGCTGGCGATGGCGCGCGGCAGCACCGAGTAATCCCCCGCTTCGTAGTAGCGGCGGGTGTTCCTGACGATCAGGCGCGCGGCGGCGCGGAACAGGTTTTCGCGGTCGGCGTGCGTCGCCAGCAGCGAACCGTTGCCCGGCAGCGACAGCCCCAGCGCCTCGGTCAGGCAGTTCATCGAGTTGGCGGTGAACATGCCCGAGCACGAGCCGCAGGTCGGGCACGCCGAGCGTTCGAGCTGCGCGACCTTTTCGTCGCTCACC
Organism: Thiobacillus sp.; assembly: GCA_020217265.1. Classification (GTDB taxonomy): domain Bacteria; phylum Pseudomonadota; class Gammaproteobacteria; order Burkholderiales; family Thiobacillaceae; genus Thiobacillus. The sequence continues at coordinate 1,250 of JAIWOS010000140.1, forward strand.
TTGCTGTCGGCTGCCGACACCATTGCGTCGACCAGGTCGAGCTTGATCGTCTGCTTGTCCCACACCACCTTGCCCGCTTCCATCGGCCCGCCGGAGACGAACACCGTGGGGATGTTGAGGCGCAGCGCGGCGTTGAGCATGCCGGGCGTGATCTTGTCGCAGTTGGAAATGCACACCAGCGCGTCGGCGCAGTGCGCGTTGACCATGTATTCGACCGAATCGGCGATGAGATCGCGGCTGGGCAGCGAATACAGCATGCCGTCGTGGCCCATGGCGATGCCGTCGTCAACCGCGATGGTGTTGAACTCCTTGGCGATGCCGCCCATCGCCTCGATCTCGCGTGCGACGAGCTGGCCCATGTCCTTCAGGTGGACGTGGCCGGGCACGAACTGGGTGAACGAGTTGGCGACCGCGATGATGGGCTTGGAGAAATCGCCATCCTTCATGCCGGTGGCGCGCCACAGGGCGCGGGCGCCGGCCATGTTGCGGCCGCGGGTGGTGGTCCAGGAACGATAGGCAGGCATGGCGGGTCACTCCGGCAATCTATAATCAGCCGACCATTTTACCCGCCCCGCCCCAAGCCGGTCACCCATGCTCATCCATCCGCAATTCGATCCCGTCGCCGTGCAGCTCGGCCCCGTCGCCGTCCACTGGTACGGCCTCATGTATCTGGTCGCCTTCGTGCAGGTGATCCTGCTCGGGCGCTGGTGCATCGCGCACCGCCCCTGGAGCGGCTGGAACGCGAAAATGCTCGACGACGTGCTGTTCTACGGCGTGCTCGGCGTCATCGTCGGCGGCCGGCTCGGCTACGTGCTCTTCTACAAGCCGGGCGACTACCTCGCCCACCCGCTCGACATCTTCAAGGTGTGGGAAGGCGGCATGAGCTTTCACGGCGGCTTTCTCGGCGTGCTCGTCGCGATGATCGCGTTCGCGCACCGCCACCAATTGCGCTGGCTCGCCGTCACCGACTTCATCGCCCCGCTGGTGCCGCTGGGGCTCGCCGCCGGGCGGCTCGGCAATTTCATCAACGGCGAACTGTGGGGCCGCCCCGCCGACCCCGCGCTGCCGTGGGCCATGGTCTTCCCGCAGGCGGGCGACGGCATCGCGCGTCACCCCTCGCAGCTGTATCAATTCGCCGGCGAAGGCCTGCTGCTGTTCGTCATCCTGTGGCTGTATTCGCGCAAGCCGCGCCCGCTCGGCGCCGTCTCCGGCGCCTTCCTCATCGGCTACGGCAGCCTGCGCTTTCTTGCCGAATTTGCGCGCGAGCCCGACAGCTTCCTGGGCCTCATCGGCCTGGGGCTGTCGATGGGCCAGTGGCTGTCGCTGCCGATGATCGTCGCCGGCATCGTCATGCTGCGCTGGGCGCAGCGGCAGCCGCCCTCAGTTCAATTGTGATCCGCCGGGCCTGGACGCTGCTGGGCTGGCTGGGCGTCGCCCTCGCGCTCGCCTTCTCGCTCGGCCCGCCCACGCTCGGCGAAAACAGCGGCCAGACCGACAAGCTCGCCCACCTCGCCGGTTACGCCGCCCTCATGTTCTGGTGGGCGCAACTCGTCGTTGCACGCCGCGCATGGCTCGCAATCGCCGTCATCCTCTACGGCATCGCCATCGAAGGTCTGCAGGTGCTCACCCCCGCCAGACAGCCCGACGCGCTCGACGTTCTCGCCAACAGCACCGGCGTTTTGCTCGGCTGGCTCGCCGCCCGCCGGCTCCCCAACCTGCCGGCACGACTCGCCGCGCTTCCCGCCCTGCAACGCTTGAGGCTATAATGCCGTCGCACGTGGGGCGGTAGCTCAGCTGGGAGAGCGTCGCGTTCGCAATGCGAAGGTCGGGAGTTCGATCCTCCTCCGCTCCACCATATACCCAAAGCCCGGACATGCTCCGGGCTTTTTCTCGCCCGCGAAGGGCCAGCCGTGGCGGGGTTTCGCGGGTGGTGCGAATTTC
>JAIWOS010000071.1 GCA_020217265.1 Thiobacillus sp.
CGGGCAGGGCTGGCGGCGCGCGCCACCGCGCCGGCATCCACCGCGCGCGCGACGGCCAGCGCCGCTCGCAGATAGCCGGGGGCGGCATAGGGTTTCGATTCATAGCCGGGGCGGCCGCGGAAATCGCATTCGCAGGCGTCGAGGAACTGCTCGAAGCGTTCGGGCCGGCGGAAGGCGTCGACGCGCTCGAACAGTTCCACCAGCGTGGCGGGCCGCAATTCGGCGGCGCGATGGACGTTGCCGTGGTCACGCGCCACCGCCAGCGCGAGGTCGCGGCAGTCGGCCGGCACGCGCAGGCGTTCGCACACCGCGCGCACGAGGTCGACGCTCTTCGCTTCGTGGCCGTGGTGTTTGGGCCAGAACTCGGGGGGCGTGGCACCCTTGCCGAGGTCGTGCGTGAGCGCCGCGAAGCGCACCGGCAGTTCGAAACCCTGCCGCGCCGACCAGTCGACGACCAGCATGACGTGCACGCCGGTATCGACCTCGGGATGGTGCTCGGGGGGCTGCGGCACGCCAAACAGGCGGTCGACTTCGGGCAGCAGTTTCGCCAGCGCGCCGCAATCGCGCAGCATCTGGAACATGCGCGAAGGCTGCGCTTCCATCAGGCCGCGCGCGAGTTCCTGCCATACGCGTTCTGGCACCAGCGCGTCGACTTCGCCGGCTTCGACCATCTGCCGCATCAGGGCCAGGGTTTCGGGGGCCACCGAAAAATCGGCGAAGCGCGCGGCGAAGCGCGCCACGCGCAGGATGCGCACCGGGTCTTCGGCAAACGCGGGGCTCACATGGCGGAACACGCGCGCCGCCAGATCGCGCTGCCCGCCGTAGGGGTCGATGAGCCGGCCCGCCTCGTCCTCGGCCATGGCGTTGATGGTGAGGTCGCGCCGCAAGAGGTCGTCTTCCAGCGTGACCTCGGGCGCGGCGTGAACGATGAAGCCCTTGTAGCCGCGGCCGGACTTGCGCTCGGTGCGCGCGAGCGCGTATTCCTCGTGGGTTTCGGGGTGCAGGAAAACCGGGAAGTCCTTGCCGACCGGCTGAAAGCCCGCCGCGACCATGGCTTCGGGCGTGGCGCCGACGACGACATGGTCGCGGTCGGACACCGGCAGGCCCAGCAGCCGGTCACGCACGGCGCCCCCGACGACGTAGGTCTTCATGCCCGGAAGGCTAGCGGCGCGCGCGCTCGCGGTAGTCCTCGTAGCGCGCGCGCGGCGTGCCGTCGGAAAGGTATTCCGGGGCGACGGCTTCCAGCGCGGCGGGCTGGAAACCGAACACCGCCGGCCACGGGCCGGGGCAGACGTTGTCGGTGCACATCGCGTAGTAGTTGTCGCGCGTCATCAGCTTGGCGCCGGGCTTGAATTCCATCGCCCAGGCCTGGAGGTACGAGGCCCACGTGCCCAGCGGGACGATGCTGCGCTTCTTGCCGATCGTGGCACCGACGAATTCGACCAGTTCCTGCAGGGTGTAGACCTTCGGCCCGCAGAGATCGTAGGTCTGGCCGTAGGTCGCCGGAGCGTCGAGGCTGTCGGCAAACGCCCGCGCCACGTCCTCGACGTGCACCGGCGCGAAACGCGCGCCGGCGGAGGCGAGCGGCACGACCGGAAACAGTTTCAGCAACCGCGCGAACATCGACAGGAAGGAGTCGCCGCGGCCGAAAATGACCGACGGCCGGAAGATGGTGACATTGAGCCCGTAGCCGTGGATGAACTTGGGACCGTCGAGATACCAGCGCTCGTTGTCCTGGTGGCGCATGCCGGCCTCGCGCACCAGCGCTTCGCCTATGCCCTTGGAGCGCTGGTAGGCGGAGCGCGAGTTGGGGTCGGCGCCGAGCGCGCTCATGTGCAGCAGGCGGTGCACCCCGGCCTCGCCGCAGGCGTGCACGACCTTGCGCGCGAGCTCGATGTGAACCTGCTGGAAATCGCCGCGCCGGGCGCTGGGCAGGTCGACCCGGCCGACATTCTTTTCATGCAGGATGCCGACGAGATTGATGACGGCGTCCATGCCGCGGAACTGGCGCACGAGTTCGTGGGTGTCGTGCACGTCGGCCTCGATCACCTCCACCGTGGGCAACAGGATCAGTTCCTTGGCGGCTTCGCGGCGGTGCGACAGCACGCGCACCTGGAGGCCGCGCGCGGCAAGCAGGCTGACGAGGTGGGTGCCGACGAAGCCGGACCCGCCGAGGATGCAAATGCGTTCAGTCTTCATGGAACTCGGTTCGGAAGGTTGCGATAGGGCGAGGCCGCGATTCTAGCAGGCCGTCAGCCGGCCGCCGCCTCCGCTTCCGCAGGTGGCGCGGCGTCGGTTTCCTCGGCCACCGGCGCGCTGCGCGGCGGCACCAGCCCCAGCCGATCCTTCAGCAGCACAGACGGCTGGCCGAAGCGCGCAGCGTAGTACATGGCGTTGCTCATCACCTTTTTGACGTAGTCGCGGGTTTCGGCAAAGGGGATCGTTTCGATGTACACCGCCGCCTCCATCGGCTTCGTGTCGCGCCAGCGTTGCGCCCGCGACGGGCCGGCGTTGTAGGCGGCGGTGGCGAGCACGGGCGAGCCGTCGAGCGTGGTCTGCACGTGCTTGAGGTAGTAAGCGCCGAAGCGGATGTTGGTGGCCGGATCGACGATGTCGGCGTGGCGGAAGCTCCTGATGCCGAGCTTGCCGGCGATCCAGCGCGCCGTGTCGGGCATGATCTGCATCAGGCCCGAGGCGCCGACGCTGGAGCGCGCCACGTTGACGAAGCGGCTTTCCTGGCGCATCAGGCCGAACACCCAGGCTTCGTCGATGCCGTTGTCGCGCGCGGCCTGCTGCGCCAGCTCGCGGTACGGCGCGAGAAAGCGCAGTTCGAAATCGTGCAGATCGCGCGTGCGCTCGGCGGTGTTGATCGCGCGGTCGTACCATTCTGCGCGCCGCGCCAGTTCGGCGGCGGCGAGCAGCTGGGTGTCGGAAAAGTTGCGCGTCGTCCAGACCCATTCCTGGTTCGCCTCGTTGCGCAGGCCCAGCGCATGGAAGGCCAGCGCACGCACGATGCCGGGGTCGGTCGCGACGGCGGCCAGGGCGTCGCCGCCCGGCTTGATGTTGACCGACGGCGCCGCGAGCACCGGCCCCAGCTCTTCGAGCGCAAGCTGGCCGTAGTAGTGCGGCTCGCGCGACAGCGCGAGGAAGAGCGGCGTCGCCGCCGCGCGCTGGCCGGTCGC
>JAIWOS010000223.1 GCA_020217265.1 Thiobacillus sp.
GAGCGAGCGCGCCGGCGAACGCGTCGAGATCGTCCGCCGCCATCGCGTGCGGCCAGTCCGGCGCGGCGACGAAACGCGGCGTGGACGCGAGCAGCGCGAGGCGCGCGATCTTGTGCGGATGATCGAGCGCCGCGCGCAGCGCCACCTGGCCGCCCAGCGACCAGCCGAGCACGGTGGCGCCGTCGGGCAGTTGGCTGGCGAAATCGTCCGCCCAGGCCGCAAGCGAGTTGTCTGCCAGCAGCGCCCGACCGCCATGCCCGGGCAGGGTGCAGGCACGCACGTCGAAATCGTCCGCCAGCGCCGCGCGCAGGCCGTCGAACAGGCCGGCGTGCATGCCCCAGCCATGCAGCAGGACGAGTACCGGCTCAGACGACGGCATGCAGGGCCTCGACGAGTTGCGCCACGTCGGCCTCGCTGTGCGCGGCCGACAGGGTGATGCGCAGCCGCGCCGTGCCTGCCGGCACGGTCGGCGTGCGGATCGCGGGCACCAGCAGGCCGCGCTGCAGTAGCGCGCGCGAGATGCGCACGGCCCCGGCGTTATCGCCGATCACCCAGGGCTGGATGGGCGTCGCGGAATCGAGCAGGCGACCGGTCTTGAGGCCGGCCAGTCCGGCGCGCAGCGTCGCCACATGCTGCGCGAGGCGTTCGCGCCGCGCCGCGCCCGCCGCGATCTGCCGCAGGCTTTCCAGCAGACACGCTGCCAGCAGCGGCGGCGAGGCCGTGGTGTAGACGTAGGGGCGCGCCTTGTTGACGAGCCACGCGATCACCGCCGGATGCGCCGCCACCGCCGCGCCCGCCACCCCCGCCGCCTTGCCGAGCGTGGCGAGGTAGATCACGCGGTCGCTTTCGCGTGCGCGCGGCGTGAGCCCGCCGCGGCCTTCGTTCAGCACGCCGAAGCCGTGCGCGTCGTCGAGATACAGCCAGGCGTCATGGCGCTCGGCGAGGTCGACGAGCGCGTCGACCGGCGCCACGTCGCCGTCCATGCTGAATACGAGATCGGAGACGATGAGCTTGTCCGCGGCCGCGCACTTTGCGAGCCGGGCTTCGAGCTGCGCCAGGTCGCCATGCCGGTAGCGCGTGAACGTGGCGCCCGAAAGCTGCGCGGCGTCAACCAGCGAAGCGTGGTTGAGCTTGTCGGCGAACACCTCGCCGTGACGCCCAACGAGCGCAGTCACCACGCCCAGATTCGCCAGATAGCCGGTGGAAAACAGCAGCGCGGCGGGCTTGCCGACGAAGCCCGCGAAGGCGGCCTCGAAGTCATGGTGAAAACGATGATGGCCGGTGATGAGATGCGCCGCGCCCGCGCCGACGCCGCATTGATCGAGCGCGGCGTGCGCGGCGGCGACCAGCGCCGGATCGGCGGCAAGCCCGAGGTAGTCGTTGCTGCAGAAGGACACGACGCGCCGGCCGTTGACCGTGACGTGCGGGCCTTGCGGCGAATCCAGAACAAAGCGGCGCCGGTCGAGCTGATCCGCCTTCAGCGCCGCCAGCCCGATTTCCAGCCGGGTGAGCGCGGCGAAGCTCACAAGGGTCTGAGGCCCAGGCTGTCGAACAGGCGCTGGTCGCGCTCCCACTCGGGGTTGCCGGTGGTGAGCAGCTTCTCGCCGTAGAAAATCGAATTGGCGCCGGCGAGGAAGCACAGCGCCTGCACCGCATCGCTCATCTGCTGCCGGCCGGCCGACAGGCGCACGAAGCTCTTCGGCAGACAGATGCGCGCCACCGCGATGGTGCGCACGAATTCCAGCGGGTCGAGCGCCTCGGTGCCGGCCAGCGGCGTGCCTTCGACCTGCACCAGGAGGTTGATCGGCACCGACTCGGGCTGCGGATCGAGACTCGCCAGCTGCGCGATGAGGCCCGCGCGCTGGGTGCGGCTCTCGCCCATGCCGACGATGCCGCCGCAGCAGACGTGCAGGTCGGCCTGGCGCACGCGTTCCAGCGTGTCGAGGCGGTCCTGGTAGTCACGGGTGGTGATGATCTCGCCGTAGAACTCGGGCGCGGTGTCGAGGTTGTGGTTGTAGTAGTCGAGGCCGGCGGCCTTCAGCTGCTCGGCCTGGCCGTCCTTCAGCATGCCGAGCGTGGCGCAGGTTTCGAGCCCCAGCGCCTTCACTTCACGCACCATGTCGAGCACGGGTTCGAGGTCGCGCTGCTTCGGCCCGCGCCAGGCCGCGCCCATGCAGAAGCGCGAGGCGCCGGCGGCCTTGGCCGCACGCGCCGCAGCCAGCACGGCGTCGATGTCGAGCAGCCCCTGGTTCCCGACACCGGCATCGTAGCGCGCCGATTGCGGACAGTAGCCGCAGTCCTCGGAACAGCCGCCGGTCTTGATCGACAAGAGGGTCGAGAGCTGCACCTGGTTGGGATCGAAGTGCGCGCGGTGCACCGTCTGCGCCTGGAACAGCAGATCGGCAAAGGGCAGCGCGAACAGCGCGTCGATGTCCGCGACCGAACGGCGCACGGGGGGATGAGCCAGATCATTCATTGATTGCCACCTCGATGGTCATGTCCTGCCACGGTTCGCGCGCGGCCTTCCAGATGTCGTACAGCGCCCATGGCACGATGATCGCCACCGCGAGCCCCAGCACCAGCATCAGGCCGCCAAAGCCGCCCACCAGGCCGTAGATCGGCTGGCCGATCACGACCAGGCTGCCCATCACGCCGTAAAAGCGGTAGCCTGCCCATTTGTTGTAATGCGTCGTGCGCGGATTCGGATGGTGGGCGATGCTGGCGTAGACGAAGATCGACGCCCCGAGCCAGATCATCACCGGCGGCAGCGACAGAACGAAGGGCAGAAAGCCGATCTTGTGGCTGGCGAGCAACTTGCCGAGCAGCAGCGCCGTCAGCGAAACCATCAGGGCGGCGACGGTGATGATGTTGAAGAGTTGCGCCGAAAAACGGGAGGACGCAGCGGAGATGACGCGTTTGGCTTTCATGGGCCGGATTTTCGGGGGCGCACCGGCACCTGTCAAATACGCACGCCCGCCAAATTGAACATCCGCTCAATTTTTGATCGCCTCATGCCGCCCGCCTGCCTGCTGTGCGGCGCGACCAGCCCTGCCGCCGCCTGCCCCGGCTGCCGGGCAGACCTGCCCTGGCTCAAGCATCCCTGCTGCCCGGTGTGCGCCACGCCCACGCCCGGCGGCGCGACCTGCG
>JAIWOS010000165.1 GCA_020217265.1 Thiobacillus sp.
TGTTCCATCAACGGGTCGCCGGGCTGCGTCGCAGGCCCGCGCTGTTCCAGCGCGCGGATCGCATGGGCGGGGTAAAGCGGCGGCGAGACCAGGGCGGTGAGCGGGGTGGGCAAGCGGCGCGCGCCCTCGTGTTCGTGCATGGCGGGTGTCTGTGCGGCGGTGTCTGCGGGAAATTATGGGCCCATTTGCGGGCGCGGTCTGCATGCGCGGCTGGACCGTTGGGGTGCGTTTCAATCCCAGCGGTCGTCGCGCACTTCCACCCAGCCCGCCTCGACCCTGACGGGGAAGGTGGCCACCGCGCCGTAGGCCGGCGGCGCGGCGACGGCGCCGGTGCGAATGTTGAAGCGGGCGCCGTGGCGCGGGCAGACGATTTCCTCGCCATCCAGCTCGCCGCTCGCCAGCTCGCCGCCGTCGTGGGTGCAGGTGTCCTCGATCGCGCAATAGTCGCCGTCGAGGTTGAACACCGCCACGGCGACGCCGTCGACGTCCACCACGCGGCGGCTGCCCGCCGGCAATTCCTCGGTTTTCGCGACCCTCACCCAGTCCGACATCACACCAGGCCGAGCTGCAGCCGCGCGGCCTCGCTCATGCGGCTTTGGTCCCAGGGCGGATCGAAGACGATTTCGACATGGGCGCCGGTCACGCCTTCCACCTTTGCCAGGGCCTGCTCGACTTGCGCGGGAAAGGTCTGCGCCACCGGACAGCCGGGGGCGGTGAGGGTCATGCGGACGTTGACGTGGCCGCCGGCATCGATGTCGAGGTCGTAGATCAGCCCGAGGTCGTAGATGTTGACCGGCAGCTCGGGGTCGTAAATCGCGCTGAGGGCCTCGATGACCTTGCGCTTGAGACCTTGTTCGGCGCGCTTTCCGGTAGCGAGGCGGGCGAGGTTGATCATGCTGTCGGCGCGGGTTGCGAAGGCTGCGGACAGAACGGCGAGGGGCCCTCGGTGCATACCGTGTCGGCCCGCTGGTCGAGCGCCGCCTGCAGGGTGTGCCAGGGCAGGGTCGCGCATTTCACCCGCATCGGGAACTCGTGCACGCCGACCAGCACGCGCAGTTTGCCCACCTCGTCCGCCGGGCCGTTCTCGGCCAGCATGCGGTGCACGCGCTGAAACAGTGCCCGGGCTTCCTGCACTGGCTTGCCGCAGACCGCTTCGGCCATCATCGAGGCGGAAGCCATGCAGATGGCGCAGCCGGCGCCTTCGAAGCCGATGTCCTGGATCGTGTCGTCCGCCACTTTCAGGTGGAGCCGGATTTCGTCATTGCACAGCGGATTGAAGCCGTGCGCATGATGGGTGCTGCCCGGCGGGCGCTTGGGATAGTGCCGCGGATGGCGGTTGTGCTCGAGAATGACTTCTTCGTAGAGGGCGCGCAGATCGGAATTCATGCCGTCCGTTCTCCTTCCTGTAAGCGCAGGGCAGCGGCCAGATGCGGTTCCAGCCAGCCGGCCAGGCCGCTGTTTTTCAGCCAGCCTAGCGCTTCTTCGGCAAAAGCCCGCAGCAGCAGCGCGCGCGCCGTAACGGCGTCGATTCCGCGGCTGCGCAGGTAGAACACCTGGGCCTCGTCGAGCTGGCCCACCGTCGCACCGTGGCCGCATTTGACGTCGTCGGCATGGATTTCCAGCTGCGGCTTGACGTCGATTTCGGCGTGCGGCGAGAGCAGCAGATTGCGGCTCGACTGCTGTGCGTCGGCCTGTTGCGCACCCGCGTGCACCACCACGCGCGCATCGAAGATGCCGCGCCCGCGCCCGGCGGCGATGCCGCGCCAGGTCTGGCGGCTGGTAGTGCGCGGCGCGGCGTGTTCGACGTGCAGATGCTGGTCGATGTGGCGTCGCGTGTCGGCGATGAACAGGCCGTCGAGCCGGCATTCGGCATGCGGGCCGTCCAGGTTCACCCGGGTTTCGTGGCGCACCAGGCGCCCGCCGATGTTGACCGACAGCGCGCTGTAGCGGCTATGGCGCGCCTGCCGCACCACGGCGAGGCCAGTATGGCTGGCCGCCGCGCCTTCTTCGGTCAATGTCAGGTGATCCAGATGCGCGCCTTCGCCCAGCACGATTTCGGTGACCGGATTCTGCCAGTAGGCACGGTCCGGCACGCCGCGGTAGTGCTCCACCAGCACCGCCTGGGCGCCGGCTTCCAGCACGACGAGGTTGCGGGTGTGCAGCATCGCGTCGGCTTCGCTGGCGTAATGAACCGCGAACACGGGCGGCGCGACTTGTCCGGCGGGAACGTGCAGCCATAGACCGTCCTGCCACAGCGCGCGGTTGATCTGGGTCAGCGCTGCGTCGCCGGCAAGGCTGTCGAAGACCTGCCGCGCGCGCGCATCGTCGACATGGGCGGCCAGGCTGTGCTCGCGCTGCGGCTGCCCGCCGGTGTGCACGAGGCGGCCATTGCCAAAGGCCACGCGCGTGCCGGGGGTGTCGCCGCTGTCGGGCAGCGCATCCCGGGCGTGCTCAGGCGCGTGCCAGGGCGAGCGCTCCAGCGCGTCAAGCGCGGTGTATTTCCAGTCCTCCAGGCGGGGCGTCGGCAGTCCGCTCGCGAGGAAGCGTTCGAGCGCCCGCTGGCGGGCATCGACGTGGCCGACCGCGCTGCTGATGTAATCCAGCGCCTGCCGATAGCGGGTGGCTGTCTCGAGGTTCATGGCCGGGACTCCGCGGGCGTGGGCTGCGATTCGGCATCGTGCGTCAGCCAGGCATAGCCCTTGTCTTCCAGTTCCAGCGCCAGGCTGGCGTCGCCCGAACGCACGATGCGCCCCGCCGCCAGCACGTGCACGCGGTCGGGGACGATGTAGTTCAGCAGGCGCTGGTAGTGGGTGACGAGGATGACTGCGCGCTGCGGGTGCTTGAGCGCGTTCACCCCGTGCGCCACGGTTTTCAGCGCGTCGATGTCGAGCCCGGAATCGGTCTCGTCGAGGATGGCCAGCCGCGGTTCGAGTACCGCCATCTGCAGGATTTCGTTGCGTTTCTTCTCGCCGCCCGAAAAGCCTTCGTTCACCGCGCGGTAGAGAAAGCCCTCGTCCATGCCGAGCAGCGCCAGCTTGGCCTTGACCGCGTCGAGAAAATCCATCGCGTCGAGCTCGGGTTCGCCGCGCGCCCGCCGCACGCTGTTCAGCGCGGTGCGCAGCAATTGCACATTGGCCACGCCGGGAATTTCCAGCGGGTACTGAAAGGCGAGGAAAACCCCGGCGCGGGCGCGCGCCTCCGGTTCCAGCGCCAGCAGATCCTGCCCCAGGTAGCGCACGCTGCCGGCGGTGACCGTGTAGCCCTCGCGTCCGGCCAGCACCTGCGCGAGCGTGCTCTTGCCCGAGCCGTTGGGGCCCATGATGGCGTGCACCTCGCCCGCCTTCACCTCGAGATCGATGCCGGCAAGGATGGGCGTGTCGCCGATGGCCACGTGCAGGTTGCGAATTTCAAGCATGGCGTGCTCCTTATCCGATAGCGCCTTCCAGGCTCACCGCCAGGAGCTTCTGCGCTTCCACCGCGAACTCCATCGGCAGTTCCCTGAACACTTCCTTGCAGAAACCGTTGACGATCAGGTTGACCGCGTCCTCCTCGGACAGGCCGCGGCTCCGCAGGTAGAACAGCTGGTCATCGCCGATCTTGCTGGTGGTGGCCTCGTGCTCCACCGTGGCGCTGGCATTCTTCACCTCGATATACGGGAAGGTGTGGGCGGCGCAGTGATCGCTCATCAACAGCGAGTCGCATTGCGTGTGGTTGCGCGCGTTCGCCGCCGACGGCAGCACTTTCACCAGGCCGCGATAGGCGTTGCTGCCGGACCCCGCGGAAATGCCCTTGGAGACGATGGTGCTGCGGGTGTTGCGGCCGATGTGGATCATCTTGGTGCCGGTGTCGGCCTGCTGGTGGTGGTTGGTCAGCGCCACCGAATAGAATTCGCCGACGCTGTCGTTGCCGGTGAGGATGCAGCTCGGATACTTCCAGGTGATGGCCGAACCGGTTTCGACCTGGGTCCACGAAATGTGCGCGCGGTCGCCGCGGCAGTCGCCGCGCTTGGTGACGAAGTTGTAGATGCCGCCACGCCCCTCGCGGTCGCCGGGATACCAGTTCTGCACGGTGGAATACTTGATGCGGGCGTCCGCCAGCGCCACCAGTTCCACCACCGCCGCATGCAGCTGGTTCTCGTCGCGCATCGGTGCAGTGCAGCCTTCCAGGTAGCTCACGTAGGCGCCTTCGTCGGCGACGATGAGCGTGCGCTCGAACTGCCCTGAATTCCTCGCGTTGATGCGGAAATAGGTCGACAGCTCCATCGGGCAGCGCACGCCTTTCGGCACGTAGACGAAGGAGCCGTCGCTGAACACCGCCGAATTGAGGGTGGCGAAATAGTTGTCGGTATAGGGAACCACCGAGCCGAGGTAGGCGCGCACCAGTTCGGGGTGCTTCTGCACCGCCTCGGAGAACGAGCAGAAAATGATGCCCAGGCGTTCCAGCTTGTCCTTGAAGGTGGTGGCGACCGACACCGAGTCGAACACCGCGTCCACCGCCACCCCCGCCAGCGCCTCGCGCTCCTGCAGCGGGATGCCGAGCTTCTCGTAGGTGCGCAGCAATTCCGGGTCGACTTCGGACAGATCCTTGGGTTGCGTGCGCGTTTTCGGCGCGGCGTAGTAGTGGATGGCCTGGTAGTCGATGGGCGGATGGTGCACGCTCGACCAGGTCGGCTCGCGCATCGTCAGCCAGTGGCGATACGCCCTCAGCCGCCATTCCAGCATGAACTCCGGCTCGTTCTTCCTTGCCGAGATCAGCCGGACGATGTCTTCGTTCAGCTCCCTGGGGACCGTTTCCTGCTCGATGTCAGTGACGAATCCCCAGCGGTATTCGTCGGCGACGCGGCTCGCCAATTCGGGGTTGCGCTCATCGGCGCGACTGACTTCTGCATGATTCATCGCAACATCTCCTTCCGGTTCGGCATGCGGATCGTCTGCACCGGAGTCCGTGCCATGTCGGCCAGACTCACCGCCTCCAGCGCCACTCGCACCGCATGGCTGATGAGTTGCCAGTTGGCGCGGGTGGCGCAGCCGGCTTCCAGCGAACAGGTGCCCGTGCCCAGCGCACATTCCGTCAGTGCCACCGGGCCCTCGATCGCCTGCACCACCTCGGCCACCGAAATCGCATGCGGCGCATGGGCAAGGGCATAGCCGCCGCCCACCCCGCGCACGCTGGTCAGCAATTGCGCCTCCAGCAGGCGTTTCAGCAGCTTCGCCACGGTCGGCAGCGGCAGGCCCAGCTCGCTGGCCAGTTGCATCGCACTGAGGCTGCGCGCCGGTTCACGCGCCAGGCGCACCATCAGGACGGTGGCGTAATCGGTGAGCTTGGCGATGCGCAACATGCTGACCTCCTCACACAAGCATAAATAGGACTGTATGAGTACTGTTTAGTTCAGGCCCGGCCCGAATCAAGACTGTGCCAAACCGGCGGGCGACGGGGCGCGGAGGGACAGCGGGATGGCGAAGCCGGCAAGCAGTGCGGCCGACATTCCCCAATCCGGCCCCGCGGTCTAAAGTGAATAAAAGTAATGGCAGTTCGTGCGGCCAGGAGGCCTGTATGGGTAAGTTGCATCTCACTCCCGCCGGCGCTGTCGTCGCGCAGTGCGCCGACGAAGACGCCTGCATGGTGACGCGCTGCGAGGTTTGCCTCAAGGAAGTGCCAGGCGACGCGGTGAACGTGGCCGACGCGCAGGACTACGTGCACCACTTCTGTGGCCTCGATTGCCTCGACCTGTGGCGCCGGCAAGGCGCCGCGGCAGGCAAACTCGGGGCGCCGGAAGGCTGACCGAACCGGGTAAAATGGCGTCTTTGCACCCTCCGCAAAGACGCCCATGTCTTCCATCGTATCGCGCCCCGGCAGCGCCGCGCTGTCGCCCTTCCGTATTGAAAAAATCCGCCAGGAGGCCGCCCGTTCCGGGGTGGCACTGGGTGGGGTCGAAGCCCGCTTCTGGCATTTTCTGGAAATCGACGCCGCGCTCGACGCCGCCGCCGAACGACAACTCGACGCGACGCTCGCCTATGGCCCGCCGGCCGACGCGCCCGCGGCCGCGACGGTGCAGGTGCTGGTAACGCCGCGACCGGGCACGATTTCGCCGTGGTCGTCGAAGGCGACCGACATCCTCAGAAACAGCGGGCTGGTTCAGTTGAAGCGCATCGAGCGCGGCGTGGCGTACCGTCTGCTGGATACGGCGGGGCAGCCGCTGGGCGACGCGGCGCTGAAGACCGTGCTGCCCTTGCTGCACGACCGCATGACCGAGGCCGTGCTGCCCACGCTGGGCGATGCGGCGCGTCTGTTCCGCCACGTGCCGCCGCGCGAGATGACCGCCGTGGATGTGCTCGCCGGCGGACGCGCGGCGCTGGTCGCCGCCAACCGCGAGCTGGGTCTTGCGCTCTCCGACGACGAAGTCGATTACCTGGTGGAGAACTTCACCCGCATCGGCCGCAATCCCACCGACGTCGAGCTGATGATGTTCGCGCAGGCCAACTCCGAGCACTGCCGCCACAAGATCTTCAACGCCAGCTGGGTGATCGACGGTGAGCCCCAAGCCAAATCGCTGTTCGGCATGATCCGCGACACCCACGCTGCGCATCCCGAGGGCACGGTGGTGGCGTATTCGGACAACTCCTCGGTGATCGAGGGCGCCGCGATCGACCGCTTCTACCCGCGCGCCGACGGCAGCTACGCGTACAGCGAGGAACTCACCCACGTGCTGATGAAGGTGGAGACGCACAACCACCCGACGGCGATCTCGCCCTTCCCCGGCGCCGCCACCGGCAGCGGCGGCGAAATCCGCGACGAGGGCGCGACCGGCATTGGCTCCAAGCCCAAGGCTGGGCTGTGCGGATTTTCCGTGTCGAACCTCAACATTCCCGGCTGCGAACAGCCGTGGGAAATCGAGCCGTATGGCAAGCCCGACCGCATCGTTTCACCGCTCGCGATCATGCTCGAAGGCCCCATCGGCGCGGCGGCGTTCAACAATGAATTCGGCCGGCCGAATCTGGCGGGATACTTCCGCACCTTCGAGGAAACCGTCGCCGGCGAGCGGCGCGGCTACCACAAGCCCATCATGCTCGCGGGCGGCGTGGGCATGATCCGCGATGACCATGTGCACAAGAAAATGTTGCCGACCGGTACGCTGCTCATCCAGCTGGGCGGGCCGGGCATGCTGATCGGCCTGGGCGGCGGCGCGGCCTCGTCGATGGACACCGGCGCCAACGCCGCCGACCTCGACTTCGATTCGGTGCAGCGCGGCAACCCGGAGATGGAGCGGCGCTGCCAGGAAGTCATCGACCGCTGCTGGCAGCTGGGCGACAACAATCCGATTCTTTCCATCCACGACGTCGGCGCGGGCGGCCTGTCCAACGCGCTGCCCGAGCTGGTGCACGGCGGCGGCAAAGGCGGGCGCTTCGAGCTGCGTGCCGTGCCGTCGGAAGAATCCGGCATGTCGCCGCGCGAGATCTGGTGCAACGAAGCGCAGGAACGCTACGTGCTGGCGATTCCGGCCGAGCGCATCGGCGAGTTCCGCGCCATCTGCGAGCGCGAGCGCTGCCCGTTTGCCGTGCTGGGCGAGGCGACCGAAGACAACCATCTGCTCGTCACCGACAGCCATTTCCAGAACGCGCCGGTGGACGTGAGCCTCGACGTGATTCTCGGCAAGCCGCCGAAAATGACGCGTGAGGTGACGCACGCGCACGCCGTGCCCGCGCCGCTCGCGCTCGACGGCATCGATCTGGCGGACGCCGTGAACCGCGTGCTGGCGATGCCGGGCGTGGCGTCGAAAATGTTCCTGATTTCCATCGGCGACCGCAGCGTGGGCGGCTTGACCGCGCGCGACCAGTGCGTGGGGCCGTGGCAGGTGCCGGTGGCCGACTGCGCCATCACGCTCGCGGGGTATAAAACCCTGCGCGGCGAAGCGTTCTCCATCGGCGAAAAGGCCCCGCTGGCGCTGATCGACGCGCCCGCCTCGGGCCGCATGGCGATCGCCGAAGCGATCACCAATCTGGCCGCGGCGCGCGTGGCGAAACTTTCCGACGTGAAACTCTCCGCCAACTGGATGGCGCCGGCCGGGCACCCGGGCGAGGACGCCGCGCTGTTCGACACCGTCGCGGCGGTGTCGATGTATTGCCAGGCGCTCGGCATCTCGATTCCGGTCGGCAAGGATTCGATGAGCATGAAGTCGGTGTGGCAGGACGGCGGCGAAAAGAAGCAGGTGACCTCGCCGATCTCGCTGGTGATCTCCGCTTTTGCCACCACCCCCGACGCGACGGCGCAGCTCACGCCGCAGCTGCGCACCGATTGCGGTGACACCGACCTCATCCTCATCGACCTCGGCCTCGGCAAAAACCGCCTCGGCGGATCGAGTTTCGCGCAGGCCTGCAAGCAGGTCGGCGACCGCTGCCCCGACGCGCCCGAGGCCAGCGCGCTCAAGGCGTTTTTCGAAACCGTGCAGGCCTTGAACGCAGACGGGAAAATCCTCGCATACCACGACCGGTCCGACGGCGGTCTCTTCGTCACCCTGGCCGAGATGGCGTTCGCCGGGCATTGCGGGGTCGAGATCGACGTCGACGAGCTGTGCTCGGAAAAAATCCGCCACGACGCCGACGAGGAGGGCGTCCCCGAGCCCGACCTGGACGACCCGCGCGGCTATACCGAACGCGTGTTCAGCGTGCTGTTCAGCGAGGAGGCGGGCGCCGTGCTGCAGGTGCGGCGCAGCGACACGCAGGCGGTGATGGAAGCGTTCTTTGCCGCCGGCCTGCGCGGCGAGTTCTACATTGTGGGCGAACCCGCCCGCCACGACCGCATCCGCTTTGCCCGCCGCGAACGCACGATCTTCGAGGCGCCGCGCGCCGTGCTGCAAAGCCTCTGGGCGCGGACCAGCTACGAGATGGCGAAGCTGCGCGACAACCCGGCCTGCGCCGAACAGGAATACGCGACCCACGCCGACGCGGACGATCCCGGTCTGCGTTGCGTGCCGAGCTTCGAGGTGGACGAGGACATCGCCGCGCCGTTCATCGCCTCCGGCATGCGGCCGCGCGTGGCGATCCTGCGCGAGCAGGGCGTCAACGGCCACGTCGAGATGGCGGCGGCGTTCGATGCCGCAGGCTTCGCCGCCGTCGATGTGCACATGAGCGACATCCTCGCAGGCCGTGTGAGCCTTGGCGATTTCGCCGGCCTTGCCGCCTGCGGCGGCTTCAGCTACGGCGACGTGCTGGGCGCGGGCGGCGGCTGGGCCAAGTCCATCCTGTTCAATCCGCGCGCGCGCGACCAGTTCGCCGCCTTTTTCGACCGTGGCGATACCTTCGCGCTGGGCGTGTGCAACGGCTGCCAGATGATGAGCCAGCTGCACGAGCTGATTCCCGGCGCCGCGGCCTGGCCGCGTTTCGAGCGCAATCTGTCCGAGCAGTTCGAAGCGCGCTTCAGCCTGGTCGAGGTGCTCGATTCGCCCTCGCTCTTTTTTGCCGGCATGGCCGGTTCGGTGATGCCGATCGCGGTCTCGCACGGCGAGGGCCGGGTGGCGTTCCGCGACCCCGCGCACGCGGCAGCGGCGCGCGCGACCCTGCGCTACGTCGACCATCGCGGCACGCCGACCGAGCGTTATCCGATGAACCCCAACGGCTCGGCCGGCGGACTCACCGGCTTCACCAGCGACGACGGCCGTTTCAGCATCCTGATGCCGCACCCCGAGCGGGTGGTGCGCGCGGTGCAGATGTCGTGGAAGCCGGAGACGCTGCGGGGCGACAGCCCGTGGATGCGCATGTTCCGCAACGCCCGCCGCGTGGTTGGGTGATGGGGGCGGCTATGCGAAAATACGCGGCTTTGAAGACACGACGCGTGCGCTGTCGCGCCCGCCGCCTGCCATGAACGCACCTCAGAACCTGCTTACCGACGATCACCTGCGCGCGCAGGTCAAACTGCTGGGAACGCTCCTCGGCCAGGTGCTGCTTCAGTTCGCCGGCGAGGACGTGTTCGAGATGGTGGAAACGCTGCGTCGCGGCTTTGCCGA